>CAZYWN010000007.1:0-10204 GCA_964651525.1 uncultured Candidatus Saccharibacteria bacterium
ATCAAATCTTACTCCAGGGAACTAGGTCGGGTTAAATCCAGAGTAGTGCATTTGAGTTACCAGATTTAGTTCTCAATAAAATGGAAGAAGGAACAATCGCGCGTCTTATGGACCGTGGCTACGGTTTCATCAAGCGTGGTGGCCAGGAAAAGGACCTTTTCTTTCACTCAAACGAACTTCAGAATGTGCGCTTTGACGAACTCCACGAAGGAGACAAGGTGACATTTGAAGTGACTGAGGGAATGAAAGGACCCCAAGCTACGAACGTCAATCGTGCCTAACATATCTCGCAAAAAACCCTCCATCGCGCATCCGCGTGACGGAGGGTTTTTTGCGCATGTGGAAACGCGCAGATGCTTGCATTTTTTGTCAAAGTATGGTATACTAAATAACAGTTTTACGAGTATCGTACTTTGCCTCGCCACGAAACAGAGCCCAAGGAGAAACCATCGTGAAAAAGAAAAAGAATTGCGTCCATTGCGGTTACCCCGTCGGTAATGGCGGCGACCGCCACGCGAAAAACGCCTGTCCGCCCTCGCCGAAACCCCGCAAGAAAGCAAGGAAAAAGCGCACCCCGTCAAGCGTCGTTCCGCCGCGCGGAGCTCCGGTCGCTGGCATCCGCAAGGTGAAACACAAAGGTACCGGCGGCGGCGCGGGGTAGAACCGCCGCCGTCCGTAAAAACACCCCCGCCCTGATTACATTACAAAATCAGGGCGGTCTTTTTTTTGAATAGAGCGGATTTTTTTGTATAATAGAGAAACCAATTATTCTTAATACAAACAAAAAAATGGAGAAAAAAACGAAAATATATTTAATCGTCATCGTTGCCGCGACTATCGTTCTTATCGGATTTTGGTATGTCAAAACCTACGCGCGTTCGGTGCCGCCGATGCGCACTTTCTCGGTGCAAGGAGAAGGAAAGGTTGTTGCGATACCCGATATCGCGCTTATTTCTTTTAGCGTTCTAACCGAAGGAGGAAAAGACCTCACGGCGCTCCAAAAAGAGAACACCGAAAAAGGAAACCTCATTATCAAGTTCTTGAAGGAAAATAAAGTTGCGGATAAAGACATCAAAACGCAAAGTTATCGCATCACGCCGCGCTACCAGAACTATTCATGCGGGGGACTTATCGGAAATACAGAGCCATGCCCGCCATCTGAAATTGTCGGCTATTCCGTCTTCCAGGAAATCTCCGTAAAGGTCAGGGACTTGGGTGCCGCCGGTTCCATCGTTCTTGGAGTCGTCGAGAAGGGCGCTAATAACGTATCCGGTCCGAATTTTACCATTGACGAGCCGGAAACACTCCAGAACGAAGCGCGGGCAGAAGCGATAGCGAACGCGCGCGTGAAGGCAAAGATACTCGCGCGGGCAGGCGGGTTCCGTCTCGGCAGGCCCGTTTCTATTTACGAAGGATATGCGACACCGTTCCCGGTGCGCTATGCTTTGGAAAGTGCGAAGGCAGATGGCATGGGCGGAGATATGGCGCTGCCGGCGCCCTCATTTGAACCAGGCTCCGAGGACATCCGCGCATCGGTTTCCGTGACGTACGAAATCCGGTAAAAAATAAAAGATACTAATATACAAATGGGTACGAATGCAACGAATGTCTACGAATAACGAACGTCCCACATTTGTATTCATTAGTATCATTCGCATGTATTCGTAGATTGGTATCTTCCATTCTTTATGCTTTTCTCCGATATCACCCCCACTATTATAGCCGTAAGCATCGGCATCATTCTCGGTGCCGCCATGGGGTACTTTTTCCTTCCGTATGTAAAGGAATCTCTTGATGAAAAAGGCGGGAAGAAAAGAAAAATCCTTGAACTCATTGAGGCGCGCGGCGCCGTTTCATCCGCTGACGTTGAAAAATATCTTGCCGTTCTCCCCGAAGAAGCGCTCAAAGAACTCAAAGAGCTTATTCAAAGAGGGGTTGTCCGGGAAACTCATCGTCCGGGCACAAGCGCGTTATACTACGAATCAACAACAAAAAAGAAATAGCGTCCAAAAAAATTGCCTCATTTTTGTGGGGCATTTTTTTTGAGTGATTATTGTTTTTGTACTTGTCAAGAACCTCTGCTATACTCCCCTGGAGAACACGCGCAAAAAAAGGAGGCCGTATGATTCACTTCCGTATAACGAAAAAATCCACGCGGTCGCGCGCGCGGCTTGGGGTTCTTACGACCCCGCACGGCGAGGTGGAAACACCCGCGTTCGTTCCTGTCGCAACCGCCGCGTCCCTCCGCACGCTCACGTCAAAAGAAACGGCGGAAACGGGCTCGCAGATTTTAATCGCAAACACGTTTCATCTGCATCTTCGTCCGGGTGAAAATGTGATGCGCGCGGCGGGCGGCATCCATTCGTTTATGCAGTGGAAGCGGCCCTTGATGACCGATTCCGGCGGATTCCAAGTATTCAGCCTGGGGTTTGGACGCGATTACGAAACAGGGAAGTTTTCCAAAACCGCTCGCGATGGAAAACCGCTGCCCTTAATCAAGAAAGGGGCGAACCCGCGTTCATTGAAAATTACCGATGAAGGAGCATACTTTCGCTCGCCTTTGAATGGCGACCTGCTTTTTATCGGACCAAAAGAATCCATCGCCATTCAGGAAGCAATCGGCGCGGACATCATTTTCGCGTTTGATGAATGCACGCCGGCGCATGCAAGCCGCGCGTATATTGAAAAATCGCTTGAACGCACGCACGAATGGGCAAAAGTATGCCTCGCCGCGAAGAAAAGCAATCAGGCGCTTTTTGGCATTGTGCAAGGGTCGCACTTTGAGGACTTGCGCGCGGAGAGCACGCGATTCATTGGAGGACTCCCGTTTGACGGCTTCGGCATCGGCGGCGATTTGGGAGAGATGAAAGGGAACAAAGAAGAAATGCATCGTATTCTTGGTTGGACAATCCCCGCTCTCCCCGAAGAGAAACCGCGGCATCTTTTGGGTATCGGCTATCTTCTAGACATGGAACCCGTCATCGCGAAAGGTATAGACCTTTTTGACTGCATAACGCCCTCGCACTACGCGCGGCATGGCATCGCGTTTACGCCCGAGGGAAAACTTGACCTCAACAAGGCACGGTTTTTGAAAGAGCACGTGGCGCTTGACGCGAAGTGCGGCTGCGAAACGTGCGCCACCTATTCCCGCGCGTATATCGCGCATCTCATCCGCGCGAATGAAATCACGGGGCTTCGGCTCATCACCTATCACAACCTTTCGTTCTGGAACCGACGCGTCGCGGAGATTCGCGGGAAAATCAAACGTGACGAGATTTGACCCCCGGGGCGTTTTGCCCCTCGCTCGTCGTAATAAATGAAAAATTGCACACGGTTGCCCCGCCCTGAATTAATCGGGGCGGGTTTTTATGTATCTCCCTCATTTTTCGTTCGATTGGCCGGAAAAAACTTGCAGAAATAAGATTTTTGGTATACAATTACATACTATATATGCTTCTTCCACGAAAATTAACCAAAGAGAGCGCGGTGCACATGATACATCTTTCGTCTCCTGTCGCGCCTTCGGACCTCAGCTACTTCCACCTCGCCGTGGAGCGCCTTTCAAAAGAATTCACGAAATTCAAGCTTTTTGACGTGGTGAAAAACGGCCTTGAGCCGCGCTATCTGGCCGCATCAGCGCGCGAGCGTCTCCGAAAACTCCGTCTTGCGTTGAAAGATGCCGACTGGCTTCTGCCCGTCTACGGGGGCACGGGCGCTATCAACATTCTCCGCTATTTGGATAAAGAAGACTTGGAAAAATTTGCGGAACGAAGCCCGATTGTAAGCGGTTTCAGCGACGCAACTTCTCTTCTCAATTTTCTCTATTTTAAAGTGGGGCTTGTTACGTTTCACTACGCGAATGCCGCGGGTCTTTTTGCAAAGAAAAACTACAAGCTTTTCTTTGATATTATCTCAGGAGCGAAAACCGAAGTGACGTTTAAGACGCCGAACTACGCATGGCTCACTGATGTTCCGACAACGCCCATAGAAGGCACCGCTATCGGCGGCAATTTTGAAACGCTCCGCGACCTCCTTGATGTTTTTGACATAGAGATACACTCGTGGAAAAAATATATTCTTTTTATTGAAGACATCAACGATGATGTAGAAAGTCTGCACCGTATTATAACGGCATTGGAAGCGCGGGGTATTTTTGACCGAATTAGGGCGCTCGTTGTCGGAAAATTTGAGACAAGAAAACTCGCGACCAACCTTACAAAAATTGCGCGTCTCTTTGGGGTTAAAATAGAAGAGGAAGAAAAACCAACGCATGTGCTTCTCTATCTTCTGCAGAACGTGCTGGAGACAAGAAAAAAAGAGAACGACCCTTTGTATATTCTCAACATTGACAATTTCGGACACGGTGAGACGCCGAGCCCGATTATCATTCCTATCGGTGGCACAACGACCCTCTCCCCCGACAAAGAGATACGATTTATCGGACCGTTTGTGCGCTAAATAAACCGCAAGGCCCGGCCTTGAGTTACCCACAGGACAAAAAAGGTGCGGGACGTATAATTAAGGGTGATGCGCTTTCAAGATTTTTTCTCGGTTAACAACGCCGTCAGGATTCTCCTTGCGTACCTTTTTGTCGTCAACGCAAGCGAGGGGCTTTTTTTGCCGATTATCGCTGTTTTTATCACCAATACTATCGCTGGCGCAACTCTCGCAACTGTCGGTTTTTCAGTTGTTTTTTACGCAGTCACTAAAGCAGTCGTGCAAGTGCCGCTTGCAAAGGCAATAGACAAGAAAAAAGGAGAGCGGGACGATTTTGTCGTCCTCTTTGCCGGCGCCGTCATTGGTGTCGTGTATGCGTATGGGTTTCTTCTTATCAAGGAACCGTGGCATCTCTATCTTTTGGAGGCGTGGGGCGGTCTCGGCGCCGCGCTTCTTATGGCGGCTTACTATGGCATCTTCGCGCGGCATGTAGACAAAGGGAACGAGGGTTTTGAATGGAGCTTGTTTTCCGTGGGGGCGCTCACTGTTTCTGCCGCCATCGGAGGCGCCTTTGGCGGCGTATACGCGGATGCGTTCGGCTTCCGCGCGCTTTTCATCACTGCGGGGGTCGCGAACACCGGCGCAACGATTCTTCTGCTCCTTCTCTACCCCTACCTTGACGGAGTGCGGTTAAAAATGAAGCCTAAAAACCCACGGCATTTTTAACCAACGAGAACGCACCTTGCGCGCGCAAGGGTGATTGTGCTAGAAAAAGAGAGAGATTCTCTTTTCTTTTTTTTTGATTTGGAGGGTTGCTTTTGCATGGCCCGATCAAAACGCACGAAGCACCATCGCAGACCGAAAAGCACGGGCGGGACGAATAGTTTTGAGAATATCTCGATGGTTACCGACAAGGAACATCGGGCATACCATATTCTCTTTCGGGATATGGGTCCGCAGACAATCGCCCGCATCTTATCCAAGAAATGGATAGACCCCGAATGGTGCCTCGTCGCCTGCAAGAAAAAAAACCGCCGAAGGCGGAAAAAGAAAAAATAACGAAACTGTCCTTTGTCCCGCAATTACGACACCCCCCAAAAACCCCCACCCGAGAGCTCTCGGGTGGGGGTTTTCATATGCCTTATCATCTACATACGCAACTCTGGCGGCAACGGTGTTCCTTCCATTCCGGGCGGCATGCCATTCATGCCGGGCGGCGGTATCCCTTCCACACCTCCGGGAAACATCATCCCTATGTCTTCACCGTCTTCCGTCACATTTTCGTCCGCAAAACCGACTTTCTTCTCTTCAAGCGTGACGTTGAGCACCACCTCTTTGCCGCCGCGGAGAACTTTGCAGGGAATCTTATCTCCTATCTCGTGCTTGGAAACGACATCTTGAAGGGTATTCTCCGGCGTGATTTTCGTTCCTTCGCATTCAAGAATAATATCAAACTCTTTTAACCCCGCCGCCTCCGCCGCCGAGCCGCGCGCGACCGCCTCCTCTCCGTATGTCTGCCGCATAATGAGCGCGCCGTGGTCTACGGGAAGTTTATTCTGTTTCTGCATCATTTCATCAATAATAAGATGCCGCACGCCGAAGAACGGCTGCCTAATGCGGCCATGTTCGCGAAGTTCTTCCAAGTCCTGTTTCGCGCTGTTGATGGGGATTGCAAAACCGATGCTCTGCGCGCCGAACACAACCGCGGTGTTGATGCCGACAACCCTTCCTTCCATATCCACCAAGGGCCCCCCCGAATTCCCCGGGTTAATCGCCGCGTCCGTCTGGATGAGCCCACGAAGCCGTTCTGCCGCCTGCGCCGCTACTCCCGTTTGCGCCTGAATAAAACGCGAAAGTCCGGAGACGATTCCCGTGGAAACAGTGTTCCGGAATTCACCAAGCGCGTAGCCGACCGCGACAACCTCCTCGCCGAGTTCAAGCTTCGCCGAATCGCCGAGTTCTATATAAGGAAACTCCTTTTTCTTTTTCCCTTTCGGCTTGATTTTTAAAATTGCGATATCGTGAATCGGGTCGCGCGCAAGCACTTCTATGGGCAGTTTCGCGTCTTCGCCGTGGTCAAGGATAATCGTATATTCCGCTTTCGGGTCAGCAACAACATGCGCGTTCGTCAAAATCACGCCGTCCGCGGAAACCACGAAGCCCGAACCGCCGCCGATTTTCACTTTCTGTATGCTGTTCTTGTCAAACTTCGGCACAATGACTTCTTGCCCGCCGTAGGGCATCGTATAGAATCCCGAAACCTTCGGCATGTCTTTTGAAATGACGATATTCACGACCGCGGGGCACACTTTTTTGGCGATGGCGACAATGGGAGATTTTTCCATAAACGACACGAATATTACGAATAAAATCGAATGACACGAATAAGGGACCCTATTTATTGTACTATGAACTGGAAAATTGACGCAACCAAAAGAGCGACAAGCAACAGGAGACAAGGAACAAGTAAAATCAAAAGAATATGCGTGTTTCCTTGTCTCTTGCTCTATATCTCTTGTCTCTCGTAGATAATCCACAGGAGCGCGGATTGCCCACATTCGCGCGTGGTATAATAAAAGAAAGGTCTGAATAAAGATTATTAATAAGTTCTTTCTCCCCTTTTATGTTCAAACCAATGGCGCTTGCACACTCGCTCGCGGCTCTTGTTGCCGTGTTCTTTGTCGTGCTCTACGCGCTTCAGATAGCGGCTCCCGCGCTTTTCAAACTCATCTTCAATGCGCAATTCTACGGAGCCGACATCGCCAAACTCGTTCCCAAAATGGCGGTTGGCGACTGGGCAGGAGTCCTCGTCATAAGCGCCGCGACCGCGTGGGTCATGGGCTACGCATGGGCATGGCTCTACAATAAGTTTGCGAAGAAATAAACGAGCTTGTAGCTTGTAGCTTGTAGCTTGTAGCTTGTAGAAAAAACTTGGTTCACTCAAAAGAAGTGAGCCATGTTTTTGTTTCTACCAATTAATCGGTTTCTCGCCGAACGACTTCAGATACTCGTTCGCCTTGCTGAAATGTCCACAACCGAAAAAACCGCCTGAAGCGGAATAAGGCGATGGGTGCGCGGCCTTGAGGATGAGGTGTTTTTTTTCATCAATCACACTCCCTTTTTGTTGCGCATAACTTCCCCATAAAAGAAAAACAAGATGCTCTTTGTCCTGCGAGAGTTTCTCTATCACCGCATCGGTGAACTGCTCCCACCCTTTTCCTTGGTGCGAGCCGGGGCTTGCCGCGCGGACAGTGAGCGTCGCGTTGAGGAGCAACACCCCCTGCGCCGCCCAATGGAGAAGGTTCCCCGTGTGCGGGACGGCAACGCCGAGGTCGTTCTTGATTTCCTTATAGATATTTTGAAGCGATGGTGGGACAGGCATTTCTTCAGGAACCGAAAAACAAAGGCCGTGCGCTTGTCCCGCGCCGTGATAGGGGTCCTGGCCTAAAATGACAACGCGCACCTTGCCGTAGGGGCAGAGTTCAAACGCATGAAATACATACTTAGGCGGCGGGAATACCCGATATCTCATATATTCTCCGCGCACGAACGCGGCAAGTTCTTTGAAATAGGGTTTTTCAAATTCATCCGCAAGCGCTTTTTTCCATGATTTTTCTATTTTTACGTCCATAAGATAGACAAACTCTAAATCCCAATATCTAAATCCTAAACAATCTTTCCGCCGGAGGCGGATCCTCCTTCGGAGGAAAACACGTCTTGGGTTTTGGTCATTGAGATTTATTTAGGATTTAGGATTTTGAATTTAGGATTTCTGTATTTTGATATTCATACTACGCGATACAGAAGAAAAACAAAGCCCCCTACCGAAAATAGGCAGGGGGCGAGCGACTACCGATGCCCGACAGAGGTCGCGAAACGTTGCTCTGCCATCGGGTCGTACTTGTTTTCAAGTTCGGTTGCCTCGGCAATCCCGAGAAACTGATTGATACTTCCTATTTCGGGGAATCTACGCAACTCTTCCATAAGCCCGATAAGCGCCCACGTGCAGTTTGCTTTGAAAGCGTCCGCAAACGCCCACGTCCCTCCGAGCAGTTCCGCATACTTGAGCCCGTAGGTACAGAATAAAAACTTATACCCCATGTGGTTCAACTGCTCGCGATTCACTGATGTCGCATTCCAGTCGGCATGCGATGGTGAAATGTTGAACCCAAGAGGCAGGTTCGGGTGGTGTTTGCGCACTCCTTCCGCAAACCGCTCGTATGCGCGAAACGAATGAGAGCCCGGAAATTCGCACCATACCACGTCAGCGCCAAGGTCAGCGTACGCGCATCCTCTTTTGACAACCTCTTGAATGTCGCCGCCCGTCTCTTCGTCGCGATGATGCCCCGCCGCGACAAACGCGTCCGTCCGCGCCATGAAAAGGCAGTCCGGCCGCACTTCGTTTCTTGTGTCAACGACGCATCTCATTCGCTCCACCGCCGTCCGAAACTCATGCACAGACTTGCCGCCATGCTGACCGCATCGCTTTGGTGTCAGCTGGTCTTCAACATGAAACATCGCGACGGGAGCGGTTTCCAGAAGGTCCATGACGTGTTTCCTGATATTCAACACTCCCGCTCCGCCTTCGTCCATATCAAGAACAACGGGAATATCCACCGATTTCGCGAGAATCCTGCCGTGCTCAACCATGTAGTTTGAGGGATATATTCCCTTGTCCAAAAACCCGCGCTGAGCGGCGGCATAATACCCGCCGCCATAGATGCACTTATATCCCCTTTTTTCTACTAGCTTCGCTCCGAATGCATCTCCCACGCCGAGTGCGACAACGCCATGCGGATGCCGCATAGATTCGCGAAGTTCTTCACTCCGCGCGCGCGCTAGTTCAAACATAGCGATATTTCTCCCTCCCGATGAAAAGAGCTTACCATCTTACTACAGTGTTTCTACGAAAGAATATAGCAAAAAAACCGCGCAAAAGAAAATCCGCGATGCGGCGCGGTGGCATCGCGGACAGCAAAAATGACCGGCATTTTTAAAAAGTCCGCGTCCCGTACACAACCTCCCGCGCTTCTTCTATAATCTTCCCTCCGCGCTTTGCGGGAATGCCGAGCTTCTCTTCAAGCGTTTCTTTCGTATAGGGCGCGATGTCCTGCGCCAAAAGCATTCCGTGTTTTGCGAACTGCTCGCGAGCGAATCGGTCAACAGAAAGGAGCGTCGTGACGGGATACAGGGCGTGTTCAACAATAAGCGATTCAAGCCCGCCTTCCTCGGGGTAGCGCCAGCCGGTCATCCGCAGGTCGCGGCAGACGCCGTACCGGAGGGCATTGCTCGTGAATTTGGTGTTCGTGAATACCCACATCTTGCACGTTTTCCCCGCGCGGGAAATATCTTCCCGACGCGCGTCTGCGTACATTACTATATCTGTCGCTACCTTGATGCCAAATTGGTTGTGATATTTCGCCTCAATGAGAAAACACTCCCCGTCCTTTTCCGCGACGACATCAACCTCATGAGACACACACTTCCCTTCTATGATTTGATTCCGCTTTGTCTCATATCCAAGAGTTTTCAAAAGAACCTCAAGATATTGCTCAAAAAGAAATCCGGCGGGGCCGAGACCGGCAAGAGCATGACGCAAGTTATACCGCGCCGCAACAACATGGTTTTTCTTTGCAAGATAGCGCAACGCGCGGCGCCAGAGCTCTGATGTCGTTGCGCCAGGAGCGAGTTTTTCGGTTACTATCTTGCACGTTTCCTCTACCAATTCATCCGGCGCGCCTGCGGCCTTAAGCGAACCGCAGAATTT
>CAZYWN010000007.1:10304-17621 GCA_964651525.1 uncultured Candidatus Saccharibacteria bacterium
TTTCCTCTACCAATTCATCCGGCGCGCCTGCGGCCTTAAGCGAACCGCAGAATTTCTCCTTATGAAATGGCTCATGCTCGCCTGATGCTTTTGTGATGTCCATAATCGTTGAGTATATCATAGCAAACTCCGCTGCGACACCATGGAGCGTTACTCTCCCGACTCGCGTGTGACATTTGCGCACAGAAATCCTAAATCCTAATATCTAAATCCGAAACAATATCAAAACTTAAATGTACAAAATTCAAAACATCGCGTTTGGGACATTGGTAATTTTGATATTTGAATTTGTTTCGAATTTCGATATTCGGATTTCGAATTTTTATTGATATGCGTATAAAAAAAGCCCGAGCGCATCATCTGTGCCCGGGTTGGAAATGTTTTCTCTATATCTCCTCGCTAGCGCAATTTTTTTCTTCTTTTTTCAAGACCATTCCAAAACAGATAGATTGCGTCAAGCGCCATTTTCGCGCCGTGGCGCCAATCCTCTGCCGTAAAGCCCGTAATAACGACGCTGCGCCGCTTTGTTTCCAAAAAACAGTCGCCGTAGCGCGACGCGAGATGAAGACTACGCTCAAAAAACTCACTGGAGCACGGGGTAAACCCCGCTCTTGCCCGATGCGCCGTGTTATATCGCCTGATTCCTTCCGCGAGCTGCCACCAGAGATTGCGAACCGCCGGTACTTCAAGAGATCCGTTGCTTGAAATCGCCCGAAGCGCCGCACGCGCGCCTTCCCTGATACTTTTGTTTCTGCTTCCGTATGACCGGCCAAGTTGATGAAGGCAATGAATCGTCTCTCTGTCAGCGTGAGAGGGACCCACTTCAAAAATCCGCATCTCAAACGCGCCCTGAATAAAGGAGAACCGCACAATGAGGTCATTGACCTCTTTGTGGTTTGGCACTTCCCCAAAGGCAAACTCTTTCGCATACGGGCTTTCAATAAAAAACGCGTGCCGTTCTATCGTTTCGTGAAAGCACTCTTTTGAAAGCATTTTTTCTTCCTCCGTGGAAAAGTACTCGCTCTTGGTTACATCACTACCCGCGATTACTTTAACAAGCGATGAGGACACTGTCAACAACCCCGCCCGTATCTCACGATACTCTATATACGGACGGTCGTCTGCTATATATAGTTTTGATGGAAATCACGTATTCTTACCAATGCACGGAAATCTATACAAAACGAATGAAGCGTGGTATTCTTAAAACAGAGCTATGTTCTTCAAACAAAAATAGAGGAACTATGTGCGGAATTGCCGGCATTATCGGCACAGAAGATTTGTTTACGAAACTTCATCGTTCAGCAAGCAAAATCCAACATCGCGGCACTGACGGCGTTGGCGTCGTTTTTTCCGATGGAAATCGTTTTCTAGAGCCCGCCCCGCATCGCGTACTTGGCGAAGTGTCCCAGAGTTTTAATGAATGGCCGGGTGGGTATCCTCGGAAGAATCCGTTTCTGGGACTTCTCCACATCCGGTACGGCACCAGCGGAAACCGAAAAGAGTTGGCGAACACACAACCGTTCGTGGTGCATTCACCTTCTCACGGCACATTTTGTCTCGCGCACAATGGCGATACGCAGGATGTTGCGCCGATAAAAGAACGTCTGATTTTGCACGGCACCGATTTTATCAGTACTTCCGATTCCGAAGTTCTGGCGCAACTCATCGCTCATTGCAAAGAGGGTTCTCTCCCTGAAGCGCTCGCCGATGCCCTCAAAGACATCCGGACCGCCTATGCTCTGGTACTCGCGACCCCTGACTCGCTTATCGCCGCGCGCGACCCCTTAGGCTACCGTCCCCTTTCCATCGGCAGATTTCCGGACGGCGGATACATTATCGCATCGGAGACCTGCACGTTTGAGATAGTAGGCGCTGAATTTGTGCGTGATGTCCACCCCGGCGAGGTCATCGCCATAAACAGACAAAGCGGTCTCTTCGTAGCGGCGCAGATTTCATCCGCGCGCCACCCATGCCATTTGCAACAATGCATCTTTGAGCACGTGTACTTCTCGTACCCAACCTCGCGAACATTCGGCCAAAGTGTCAGCCGATTTCGGCACCGTATGGGAGAGAAGCTCGCCGAAGAATATCTCGTAACACATCCGCCTCTCGGGAAAGATGTCGTTATCATGCCGGTTCCCGACTCGGCAAATCATTATGCGCAGGGGTTTTCCCATAAACTGGGGCACCCATTGACGTTCGCCATTGACCGGACGCACCGTTCCCCCCGTTCGTTTATCGGGTCAAGCCAACTTGATCGAGACTATAAGGTCAAGCTCAAGTTCAATGTTGACCCTGAATTCATACAGGACAGAAGGTGTTTCGTCATTGAAGACTCCGTCGTACGCGGCACTACCCTGCGTGCAATTATCAAATTGCTCCGGAAATATGGAGCGCGAGAGATCATCGTCTGTGTCGGTTCGCCGCCCATTGGACATCCTTGTTATTACGGCGTTGACATGAAGACTAAAAATGACCTCATGGCCGCGCAGTACAATGCCGATACCGCTGCGATGGGCGCGTTCCTCGGCGTGGAAGAACTAATCTACCCATCGTTTGAGGGCTTCCGTAAAGTCGTGGAAGAAATGTTTGGCGATGCGCGGGATTTCTGCTTCGCGTGCTTTAACGGCGAGTACGCGCTGTAAAAAGATTTTCCCAATTTTAGGCGGCTCTCAAACTTTGAGAGCCGTTTTTTTGAATAAAAAACTGCTTATGTTACACTTAACTTGTTATCAATAGTATTCGTAGCCATTTCCTCCGGAGGAGGATCCGCCTTCGGCGGACGACTTATTCGTAACATTCGTGTCGTGTTTTTATGGAAAACAATCCCACAAGTAGTTTCAACATTCCTCTCGCAATTATTATTGCCGGAATCCTTGTCGCCGGTGCCATTATGTATGTTGGGTTTGGCGACGGCGCGGCGAAGGGCGCGAATACCGCAGCCGTAGGTGATACGGAGCCGGCGCCACAAGTCACTGTTTCCGCGGATGACCATATCCTCGGCAACCCCGATGCACCCGTAATTTTAGTAGAGTTCTCTGACCTTGAGTGTCCGTACTGCAAAACATTCCATCAGACGATGAAGCAGGTGATGGAAACATACGGCGGCGACGGAAAAGTCGCGTGGGTGTACAAGCACTTCCCGATTGACAGCATCCACCCCAAGGCACGGAAAGAAGCGGCGGCGGCAGAATGCGCCGGAAAACTCGGCGGCGCGGTCGCGTTTTGGAATTACACCGACAAGGTGTTTCAAATGACGCCGTCAAACAATGGACTTGACCTGAATCTTTTGCCGAAAATCGCGACCGACATCGGGCTTGATACGGCGACGTTCACTGCGTGCCTTGCGGATTCCGCCAATAACGGCATTGACAAAATAGTTCAAGATGACGCGAGCGAAGGACTTGCCGCGGGAGTCAACGGGACGCCGTTTACCGTCCTTATCGCAAAGGACGGGAAATCGCCCGTGCCGATAAACGGCGCGCAGTCGTTTGAAACAGTGAAGGCGATGATAGACGCGGCGCTCACAAAATAGTATCGGGTATTTGGTATCGAGTATCGGGTATAAAAAAACAGAAGCACCAAAAAACTCACCCTGCGACTTTGCTCAGGGTGAGTTTTTTGTGTGGGTATTTTGATTTTTTATTCTCATGTTCTCAAGAACATGAGAATAAGGATGACAAAAAAATTGTCTTGCGATGAGGCGCCATTTGCGTTATATTCATACTAGATTAGATATCTCAAAATGGGAGGAGAAAAATGGTGCAAAAACAGAGGAAGTGTATTTGGTGCAAACATGCACCGGCGAAAGAACGGGAATTTTGTCCTAATTGCGGGACATATCAAGCAGTTGCCGGCGAATTTAAAGATGACGGCCGTGATGATAAATGCATATTTTGCGGCGCCGAAAATCAGGCTGACAGTCTACACACAAAAACTTTTTGCTCTAAATGCGGAAGAAGGCTTCTGCATTTCCGTAGTCAGAATAAGAAACTGAATTAGCAAGTATGTTCCTGCGGAAACGCGGTTCATCCAGTTGGTGTGAATCGCGTTTTTTTCTTTCTCTCACTTTCGTTTTTATACTAGATACAAAATACGAGATACCAGATACTATTTGAGCGTTTCCCTCATCATGCAATACTTGCATGCGCCATCTCCACATCGCTTGTTCCAAAACGAGAGCGAGTGGATTTCCTCGGCGGTTTTTTGGATGAGAGCGGAAAGTTCCGCGACTTCCTCGTCGGAGATTTCAAATGCCTCTTCGCGGTAGCGGCCGCTTTGGTCGGGTTCTATGAATGATATGACGCCGAGAAACACCCGTGGAAAATTCTGCGCAAGGCCGTACCTTACTCCGTAAGGAACGGCCTTTCTTGAATTTCCCACAGTGCGCCGCAAGGCCCGTCCTTGCGCAGAGTTTTCCACAGGCGCGGTGGCGGAAAGCGAAAGCAGTAATTTGTAAAACACCAATTGGCGCTTGTAATCGCCGCGCGAATTTTTCGTGTTCCCTTCTATCTCGTTCCTACTTTTCGGCTTTCCGGTTTTGTAGTCAATAACGCATATACCCCCGTCTTCCCTTTCTTCCACTCTGTCCAATATTCCGCGAAGCGGGATACTGACCGAAAGTGAATCAACAGGAAACAATGTCTCTATCTTTAATTCGGCGCGGACGTCCGCGCGCCACGCATTCACGGAGTTTTTGAAATATCCCGAGAGCGCCGTTTTCCCTTTGAGAAGCGACTCTTCATAATCCTTCTCGCCCAGCGGCTCTTGTTTCAAGCGGCGTTCAAAAGAAAGGAGGAGATGCTCTTCATCCGGATTTTTCTCATCGCGCAGCCCGCCTTCGCCCTGGGCTTCGGCGTGACGAAGGGCATCAAAAAAGTCCTTCAGCGCGCCGTGAACCGCCGTACCGAGCGAAGCGTGTTTTTCCGGCGGTTGGGGAATGCGGATTAAGTTGCGGTAAAAATAGTTCCACGGACACGAGAGATAGTTATTAAGCGCGGTTACGGAAAGTCCTTGCTCAAGAAAGAGCGCGTTCAAAAACTCCTTATTTTTAAGCGGCGCATTCCGCCGTGGCGCGGGCGACAAAAAAAACTGCTTCGCGATGCTTTTTTCAAACTGCCCCGTCTCCTCTTCGCGAAGAAATCGCGGGGTGATTTCGCCGATGAACCGCGTCGGCAGACGGAGAGCCCCTTCCTCTCCTTCTTTCGCGTAAGAAACAGAAACGCCGACGCGCGCGCGGGTCAGCGCGACGTAAAAAAGCCGCCGCTCGTCGTCGTCTTCATCTTTACCGTCAGCAACAAACTCTTGCGTGGAGACGGGCGTCAAAAAATATTCAAGCGTTCGTTTGTTGCCCCAATGTCCGTCATACGCGTTCACGATATAAACATAGTCAAACTCAAGCCCTTTTGCCTTATGCGCCGTCATGAGGCGCACTTTTCCCGCATGACCGCCACGCGAACGCGACTGAATCGGAAGGTTGTGTTCTTCAAGCGTGTCAAAGTATGCTATTGCGTCCGCAAGCACATATTCTTTGTGTCCCACAACGAGCGTTTTAATATCATCAAAGAGCGCGGAAATTTTTCCCAGATTTTCAAGCGACTCGTTTTCCCGAACGACCGCCTCCAAAAAACCCGACTCCTCCATGATGTGAGAAAGGAAGTCCAAAACAGGGCAGTTCATGCTCGCCGTCTTCCATGCGTCAAGTTTCGTGTAGAGCGCGTGCAGTTTTTTGCCCGTCCGTATTCCCGCTTTCTTGAGAGCGGTAGGGTCGCTTAATACATCGTAAAGCGTGCCGCGCGTACTTCTATCGCTCGCAGGAAGCTCCTTTTTTGAAAAGCCATAGCCACCCCCAACCCTTTTCAAAAAAGGACTTCCTGCTCGCTGCCTTCCCGCATAGTGAATGAGCTTGTAGAGGTCTAGATTGTTGACCCCCAAAAAATCAAGGTGAAGCGTCCGCGCCAAAAGCTCGCTATTTCCAAAATCATTCACCGTCCGCAGAAGAAGCAAGAGCCGCGCAATGAGCGGGTCGCGCAAGATGTTTTGGTCAGAAAGAATAACGAATGGGATGTTCGTTTTTTCAAAAATACGCGCGATGGACGCCGCGTCTTTGTTGTCGCGATACAGCACGGCGATTTCCTCGGGCGGAACTCCTCTTTTTATTTTTTCCCCTATGTCGCGCGCGATGGACGCATACTCAAGTTCGGGACGAGAAAAAGCGGCTACCACGACTGGCGTCTCTTTTACTGTACCGTGAGACATGAGCCGTATGTGCAGATTTTTTGGGCCCGCGTTTGCTTTGATGAGCGAATGCGCCGCATCAAGAATATACTGTGTTGAACGGTAATTGTCTTTTAATGTGACGACAAGCGCTTTCGGATACCGCCGTTTGAAATACAAAAAATTTTCAAGCGAGGCGCCTTGAAACCGGAAAATCGCCTGCTTTTCATCCCCCACAATGAAAAGATTCGGATTGTCGTGGAACGACGCGAGAAGCGCGAGGAGGCGGTTCTGGGAATTATTTGCGTCTTGATGCTCATCCGCGAGAATATATTGATGCTCCTCCTGAAGCCGCAAAAGGAGGTCGGGGCTCCCTTCAAGCGCCCGCACTACCTCAACTATCATGTCGTCAAAATCGTAGAGCCGCTCTTTCATGAGCTCTTCTTCATATCTCGCATAGACAGCGAGAAGCTCGCCGTTCCGCTCAAGTTGTTTTGCGAGACGAGTATATGCCCCGCGCATTTCCCCTTGGTGCGCGCCTCTCTCATGATAAAGGTCAGGAAGCGCTTGGAACTCCCCTTTTTGCTTCGCAACAAAGCGGGCAAAGACATCCGGCGTGATGTATTCCCGTTTCAGTTCGCTTATTTTTCTTCTGATATGCGGAATGTAATAGAATGTGTCGCCATAGGGACGGAGGAGCGGCGATGGAAGAGAGAGGATTATTTTTTTTAAGATGGCGATTTTCTCAACCTCATTGACGTTCCGCGCGCCGATAATTTTCGGGAACTCGTCGGGGTATCGTTCAATAACATCGTTCGCAAATCCGTGGAACGTGTGAATACGCACGCGGTACCCCGCGCTCCCGATTATCTCCACCAGACGCCGCCGCATAGAGAAAACCCCCGACTCCGTAAACGTAAGCGCGAGAATGCTCCCGGGCGCGGTGTCGGTTTTGCGCAAAATATTCGCAATGCGAAGCGTGAGGATTTGCGTCTTTCCCGTACCGGGACCGGCAATGACCATGACGGGTCCTTCAACACAATCAACCGCTTTTTTCTGCTCTTTGTTCAGTTTTTTGTATAAAGAGAGAAATTTTTG
>CAZYWN010000008.1:0-16702 GCA_964651525.1 uncultured Candidatus Saccharibacteria bacterium
AAGCCCCGCGTCTTTGACATCAAGCGGCGCGCGGATGCTTCCCGCGATGATTTCCGCGTTAGGATAATTATTATCCAAAAAGGTTCGTGTTTCTTTGACCGCAACGGCTGGGTCAAAATCCGCCATTCTGACTTTCTTTGATTCAAGATACTGGTTGCGTTCTATGAAAAACCTTTCATCTGCGCCGCCGTCTCGTATTCGCCCCCAAAATAAGCTCACATACCGTGCTCCTGCCGCGGCGGCGGCAAGCGCCTGGTAAACCGTCATGCACGCTGTCGCGTTTACCGCGATACCTTTTCGTGAAAGCGCATTGATGACCGCGAGGTTCTCCTTGCCTCCGCGGTCAATATGCACTTTTATCGCAAGGTCTTTCCATTTGAGTACTTCTTTAAATTCCGCTGCCTGTCGGATGATTTCTTCCGGCTCATCACTCCATACCTCAACGCTCAAAGAAAAACCCTCTCGCTTGGAGGGAGGAATATGCTCTTCCATAAGAGCGACAATTTTCTCGAGGTGCGCGAGATAATTTCCTTTCGGTTCCTTTGCCAAAATTGAAGGGTTCGTCGTAATGCCGCGGACAAATCCCGACTTGAGCCCCCATTCAATATCTTCCAAGTTCGCCGTGTCAATAAAAAGTTTCATATTTTTGTGTTACCGCTTTTCAAGTGATAACTCACTATACATGAGATAAAGTTTTTTAGAAAAACAAATTTTTCTTTAAATAACAAAAAAAGCCGCCTCGTCAACAAAGACGAGGCGGCAAGGGGAGAAATCATTGCTCTGAAAAATACACGGCGCGTATTTTTTCATTGATTGCAAGCGATGTACTGATGACGCCGACATTGCCGTCAAATATCGGGAGAAGCCCGTCATAAAACATGCAGATTTCTTCCAAAATGAACCCGAGTGGCGGTACGCGGTACAGTAAGCCGAGTGGATATTACCGTACCATCGTCGGCAAGCACAACCGCCGGTTGTCCGCTTCGCAAACTGGAAAAGAACATCAGCGTTCGTCCCGCGGTTCAACGATACCAACCAAACGAACCTTCTCGGATTTCTGAATTGCGGGAAACCAATATTTTTCAAAGACCTCACCCGCACCGACAGCGATTAGATCGTGCATTTTTCTCTCCGTGCTGTTGTTGCGGTTATACTACTGGACAATATTCACTACATCGTGAAGATATTTGACCTTGAAATCACTTTCTATCATGGTGTTGTACCATGCGTCAATCAGAATGCTTTTACACCCCGCCGCTTTAGCGGCGCCGATGTCGGCTTCCGTGTCGCCGACAAAATATGATGTAGCAAGGTCAATGTTCCACTTTCTTGCCGCTTCCAAAAGCATCCCCGGTTTTGGTTTCCTGCACCCGCAACCCTCATTACGACCGTGGAAACAGACGAACACGTCATCAAACGGCAAGCGTGTCGCGTACGCGTGTATCCGTTCCCATTCTTCGCGACTGATATTACCGTAAACTATATCGGGTTGGTTAGTAACCAGAATTGCAAGAAATCCCTTGTGCTTCACCTCTTGTAGCGCGCTTTTTGCATGAGGAAAAACACCTCCTGCGTTTCTGAACTCATCAAAACTGAATGGCGCTCTGGTTTTGCTCATTCCAAGAAGTATTTTCTCTGGCGAATTCTCGGGTCCAGGGCGAAAAATCACACCATCTCTGTCAAAGAACACCGCTCTCCTCTTTCCCTTTTTCATACTCTTTTATATGGTAATTGTTTTCACACGAGTGCCCTTCGTATCAATCGCAAAATGCATCTCGCGCATGCCGAACTTGTGGAGCGCGCTCTGCACCGCATCCCTCTTCTTTCTAGTGGGACAATATAACATAAAGTATCCGCCGCCGCCAGCGCCCATAATTTTCCCGCCGAGCGCGCCTGCTTTTTTTGCCGCGGCATAGATTGTATCAAAGCGAGTGGAGGACATCTTTCCCGACATACGCTTTTTATTTTCCCAATGTTCGTCCATAAGGCGTCCGAACATTTCTAAATCCCCCTCTTGAAAACTTTTATAAATTTCATAGCCGATTTCTTTTGTTCGGTGTTTCATTTCCAAAATCTTCGTCTTATCCTGCGCAGCAAGAATTGGCGTGCTCACGCGCGATATGCCCGTATAATAAAAAAGCGAGTTTTCAAAAAATCTGTCCTTTGTTTTTTGTGAAATTTTTGGTTTCAGAAAAGTTACTTTCCCGTTTTTTGCAATCTCAAACGCGACGAACCCGCCCACTGCCGCGACGTAGGGGTCCTGCTTCCCGTCAGGCCATCCAAGATTCTGCGTGATTTGAAACGCATGCTCAGCAAGTTCTTGTCTTGTTTTTTGAACTCCTTTTGAGTAAAAAAGCGCATTCAGTAAACTTACCGCGCAACTGCCGGATGAACCAAGCCCGGTCCCTGCCGGAGTATCTGCCTTAAACGCAATGCTCACCGCCTTATCCACTCCCGCAATCCTCAATGCTTCGCGTCCAATATTATGGTTCAGTTTTTTTAGAGCATCAACTGATTCGTATTGGCTATATTGGAAATAGATATTGTCATCAGTTATCGGTTTTCTAAGAAAGACATCAAAATACGCGTTGATAGCGACGCCAAAAATAAACCCGCCGTATTTTGAATAATAGGAAGGCAGGTCCGTTGAGCCGCCGCCCAAGGGAATCCGAAACGGCGTTCTGCTGAAAATGAACGAAGACATAAAGGATCAGATTACTTAATAATTTTCTTTTTCTTCATATCGGCATAGGTGCGATGGAGATACTGTATAGCTTCAGGATATTTTTTCATCCATTCAATATAATCCCGCGCGTTGTCCTCAAGCGTATGTTTGGGCTCCCAGCCGAGTTTTTTTAACTTACTCACATCCATCAGCGAATGCCGCGCGCCGCCTGCACGATATATTCCTTTTATGACAGGATTGTGCGGCGTGCACGCTAAACGACTTACGATTTTTGAAAGTTTGAGCACCGTGTCGTCCTTTCTGCCACTACCGATATTAAAAATTTCGTAATTCGCTTTCGGACTTTCAAGGATTTTCACGTGTGCCGCCGTCACGTCATTCACATGTACAAAATCGCGCCGTTGTCCCGCATCCTCGTGTATTTCTATCGGCTCACCGGCAAGCGCTTGCACAATAAACGAACGCAATGCTCCGGAATAAAAATGCCGGAACGATTGGCGTGGACCATGCACGATAGAATAGCGCACAAGGACTGTGGGGATATCGTATGCTTTCCCCAGATTCAACGCGAGTTTTTCAAGCATCATTTTTGAGATGCCGTAGGGGTTGCCGGGGAGCAACGCGTCATCTTCTTTTTCAGGAAGAATCGCGCTGAATTTTTTTCCGCACCAACACTGGCATTCCCAGTTCTTCTCCCGCAATTGTTTCTCATCGCGCGGCAATGCGTACACCTCACCGTGGCGGGGACATTCGTATTTCCCCTCTCCGTAAACCGCCTGCGACGAGGCAAGAATCACTTTTTTTACCGGCAGTTTCTTCTCAACGATAACTTCATACAGAAGCGCCGCGCTTTTTGTGTTGGTATCCACGTAGGCGCTGAAGTCCAAGTGGTAATCCATGTACGCGGCGAGGTGGAATACATGCGAAGCGCCGCGCAGCGCTTTCTCCCAATCTTTTTTTTCACGCACATCACCCTTCACGAACTCCGCCTTTTTGTTAAACCATTCCGGCAATTTTCCGTTGTGTGAGGGTCGGCAAAGATTATCCAGCACGCGAACGCGGTAGCCGCGAAGAATAAGCGCATCAACAAGGTGCGAGCCGATGAAACCCGCGCCGCCAGCGACCAGTACAAGTCCTTTACCTTTTTTTCTCGTCATATATTGAATGCGCTATCCGCAATGTTTCAAGTCCGTTGTATCCGCTTGGAACCGGCTCTCTCTCTTCTCTGATTGCAGAAACAAATTCACGAAACGAGAGCAAGAGCGAGCGGTCTGCGTTATTGTCGCAAACTATAACTTTCTCATCCGCGCCGAAGTTTTTGCTTCTTTTTCCGATATGCAGCCGCTCTCCCCCCCCGTATTTCTTCCCGAGACCGTCTATGACAAGGTACCCTTTTGTGCCGTAAATTTCAAAACTATGCATCGGGTCCCACTGCGTCCAGCTCACATGAATGGAAGCCATCTGTCTTTTTTTGTTTTTTAGAATAAGAAACGCGTTGTCCTCAACGCCTCCCTTCCAAAAAGTGTCTTCGGTAAATCCGCGCACCTCCGCTATGTCTCCCAAAAACCACCGCACGAGGTCTATCATGTGCACCCCTTGGTCAATAAGTTCGCCGCCGCCACTAATTTTTTTATTAAAACGCCATTCCTTTTCATAGCCTTTTCGTCCCCCGAATCCGTACCGCGCGCGGATAAAAAGTATCTCGCCTATGGCGCCCCCTTCAAAAAGTTTCCGCGCGCGCACGAACCCATCGTGATAGCGATGATTAAAACAAATCATGTAGCGCACACGGTTTTTTTTTGCAAGCGCGATTGCTTTTTCTACTTCTGCAGGCGAGATACCGCCGGGTTTTTCACAGAGCACATGTTTTTTGTTTTTGAGAAATGCGATAGAAACGGGCGCGAGCAGGTTATGCGGCAGAGCGACAACGGCGGCATCAATGTCTTTTGCTCTGGCGACTCTTTCCCAACTGCTCTCGGCGCGACAACCGCGGAATCGTCCCGCGAGTATTTCTGCTTTTGCGTAGTCCACATCACAAATGACGCTAAGAATACATTTCTTATTCCCCGCAATCGCCTTTGCCCAACGCGAGCCAATACCTCCCGCTCCGATGAGCGCAACATTTAATTTTTTATTCGTATTCATTAGTATCATTCGTACACATTCGTATATTGGTATCTTGTATTACCAGTCATACCCACGGTCTTTCGGTTTAATGCGCCTCAATGTATAAATATCCGTTTCCATAAGCGCTTTTTTGTGCTTTGGAAAATCACGCCATCTGTCATGTACAGCGCTAATAAACTTCCCAGTGACACCATCCGTTTCCTCTGACGCAAGAAACACGCAAAGTTCAGCGACATCCTCTGCCGATGCGCCACCGTTTTTTTTCTGCGCAAGAAGATTTTTATATTCTTTCACCCCGACCTTTTGAGGTCCTGCCGCAAGCATCTCGTCCAGAAGCCGCGTGTTTATGGCGCCGGGCGCTATCACATTGACATCAATATGCGCTTTTTTCTCCCGAAGTTCTGCCGCGAGATTTTCGGTGAGATTCACGATTCCCGCTTTAGAAGCGGCATACGCGCTAAAAAACGGGCGCGGGCTCGCCGCGCCACCGCCGGAGAAATTGATTATTTTTCCTCGTCCGCGCTTCAACATGTGCGGCAACACTGCATGAATCATGTTGAAGGTTCCTAAGAGATTCACGCGCACTGCCTCGTGCCATTTTCGCGCAACTGTTTCCGGAAAGAAACCAATGACGCCATGTATGCCTGCCGCGTTCACGAGACAATCAATTCTTTTGCATTGCCTTATCACTGCGGTGATAGCTTTTTTCACCTGTGTATAATCGCTCACGTCAACAGAGAAAACTTTTATTTCTCCTTCTTTATGAAGTTCACGCTGTGCCTTTTCAAACGTCGTACCCGACTGCGCAAAAACGATAACATGAAACCCATTTTTGAGAAACGCGCGCGTAATCTCCTTTCCGATTCCACCAAAACCACCGGTAATAAGCATAATTTTCATCCTGCTGATAGTTACAAAAAAACAAAAAAAAGACAAGCGGCGCTAATCGCGCTTGTCTTCATGTCTTCATGACTGGATTATGACGTGAGATACCTCACCGTCTGCTCATGTGGCCATGGAAGCGTTAAAGGATACCCTGGTTCATAGATTGCCATGAGTTCTGATGCTCCCCACCAAAGACTCAAAACTGGGGAGTATATCCCGTACTTGAACTCACCGCTGTGAAATTGGAGTGCTATAGAAAAATCCGGCAAAAGTCCTTCTGTGCTCTTGAACTTCTCGTTGTATAAAGAAACAATCCTATTTATCATATTCGCAATCTCGCCCGTCGATACATTCTGATTTTGGCGCTTTGGCAGAATAAAGCATTGTCCTGCCCGTAGCCCTCCTGCCCCAACAAGCGAATGACCTTCATCAAAAAGTACGAGGTCTTTTTTCTCCATGAATATTTCGCGCATCTTTTCGGGAACAATAGATTCGGATCTGTCAGAGAACGCGTACTGCACGATATGATAATGCAGATGACAGACATTCTGTCCCGCCAAAGCGCCAATATGGACAGCGACAAAAAGATTTTCTAATCCACTTGCCACGGTTACTCCGTGGATGTACAAAAGCGCCTCAGCAATCTTCTCGCGACCCCCCAAAGTACGCTGTTCATTGGCAGACCAGCAATCGCGCGGAATAATTAGCTGATGGAATATGTAGGGCGTGAATTTGTTCTGCATCATACGCCATTCACAGCCGGTAAATCCTTTCAAGAAAATGCCTTCGTCTCTGCAAAACGGGCAGGTTTCCGGGTTCACCTCAATTTCTTTCTGCCACGGGCGACTCAACTTGACTTCATTTCGCGTCCCGCCAGCAACGCTTCGCATTCCATTCGGCCAGTTGTAGAACACAACCTCGCTCATGTGATATCTCCTCTTCGTGATTTTTACAGAGTACAAATCTGCAAACAATATAATGCTTATTACCTATCTGTCAATTTGACTTTACTTATTTTATATGTAAATATCGCGCGTAGATTTCCTTGCTCCTCAAACAACAAAAATCGTCCGGAGACGAAGAATGATTACGCAAAAAATGATTGAATAGTTTTTTAACAGAGAAACTTCTCCACTCTCTTTAAATCCTCGGGAGTAGTAATGTCACCGATAAATTTTTCAGAGAGAGCGGCGTACACCGGATAGTCCTTCACAAACTGGTCAAGCACAGAGGTAAGGTAAAACCCCCCTTTCCTGTTCGCAATTGGTTTATAACCAAGAACAGATTTATTCAAAACCATAATACCGTCGGCGACTATGTTTGATTTCGGCTTCGCGGGCTTTTCTTCAATCTCGGCTATGGTACCGTCCTCACGCACGAGCGCGACACCGCCGGTCTCCGGGGTCGCAGACTTAAACGATAAAACACTGAGCGGGTGCGCGAGACACATTTGTATATTTTCCCGATACGGCAGCTCATCTCCATATAAGAACAAGAACCTCTCTCCTTTATTTAGAAATTTCTCTGCTGCTTTTAAACTGTACGCCGTCCCTTTTTCTGATCCTTCCGCATAGTACACACGCTTCCCTCTGTGTGTCGTCCCCAGATATTTTTTAATCTGTCCTCCTAAGTATTTCACGACGACAACCGCCTCCGTAATCTCACCAGGTAACGCCTTAAAAATATGGTCCAAAATCGGCCTGCCGTTTATGGGAAGAAGCGGTTTCGGCATCTCAAGGGTAAGCGGGCGCATGCGCGTTCCCTCACCTGCGGCTAAAATGATGGCTTTCATGTACTTTGACGTGGTTTTAAAATCAATCCTATAACGAGGTTTATAGTCACTATAGGCAGTATGAACGGGAAAAATGATTTCTTAACGACTTCAAAATGTGGCTCAATCTCTTCAAAAATCTCACGGGGCACATTGATATGTTCGCTTCCTATGCACCAACCATAAGACACGCCATACCTCTTCTCAAAAATCCGCCGCGCGCTTATCCGCCGCGCAAAGGAATATGCGAGACCGCCTTCGCACGGTATCACTACTGCAAACTCGCCCGATGGCTTCAAAACGCGCCGCACCTCGCTCACTGCCGCAGGCAAATTCGGCAAATGTTCCAGAACATGAATTGCAATGACCCGGTCAAAGTACGAATCCGGAAAATCTATCTTCTCTTGACAATCGCCTGTTATCACGTGAACATCGGCAAACCGTTCACTGATAATCGCCGCCATATGGGGGAGAATCTCAAGCGCGTAGTAATCGGTACCTACCCTGTCCTCATGAGCAATATGCTCTCCAAGACCCGCGCCTATTTCAAGCACTCGCCCTCCCGGGCGGCATTTTTCCACCGGGAATCCGTGGTTGAAACGCTCTATCATGCCATATTTGTGCGGCAGGACCTCGTGCCAATACTTCATAAAGTCATTTTTTATGCGTTTTTGTTCCAGCGTAAGTTCTGGAAGTTTTTTGGGCCACTTAGACATAACAATTAAATACCCCCCCCAACTTCATAAATCTCAATATTATTTTTATCATAAACTCGATTATATTTTTCAAGCACGTCGCTATTAAAATCTACATTTTTCTCCCGAGGACCAATAAAAATATAGTCCATTCTATAACTGAGAGTTTCCAGGGGGTTAAAGAAAATATACTCATTTAACTTTTTTTCCAATATTGAGTCCGGCAATACGACAACATCATGAGCCTTTAAATAAGCATCAGTATCCCTACTCGCATACTTGTGGCTAAAGAAATATTTTATCCCAGCAGATGATTGTATCATATTATAAAAATACTCTGGCGAGACGCTGAGTAGGGAATACGCGCTATAGAGCCGACTTAAAAACTCTTCTTCGGTTGCAAGCGAATTGTTGGCTCTCGCAAGGAAAATTCTGTTGTGTGTATATACGGATATATCAATATTCGTCTGAAGCGCTGGCGTCAAAATAACGCTATCTTCCAGTGTATTTTCATTAAGCCATTCGTAGGCATGCATGATATTTTCAGGCACGGTATACACGTGCGCGTATTTTTTTGCCTCCGCAATCTCGGTGTAGATGATGTTGGAGAATAGAAAGAACACGAGCATGGTCCCAAGAACCACGAACACGGACGAGTATCTCAATATTTTTATTCTATTCTTAAAATGAAGTATTGCGTAATAAAAGAGCGTGAAGAGGATTATTCCTCTCGTCATAAGAAATACTCTGGTCGCCCAATGGTCTGACTGGATATTGAAACCGGTAATCACCTGCTCGTTCAACACGACTATTTCCGCAACCGCAAGCGCCGCGAGGAAAAGCCCGAGAACGGGTCTGTTGAATTTTTTTCCGGTCCAGAGCGCACCGAGGGTCATAAGGAATACAACAATATACGATTTCCAGAGAAACCACCGGAAGCCGTGTCCAAGTTCCGGCCCCATGCGCCCGATGAGCTCTTGATAATTGGGGAGCGCCGCAAGGTTAAAATGACTTACCCAAAATGGTATAGAAACAGTGAGCCCGATGACACCTATGGCGAGTATCGCGTGAGATTCCTCTTTGTGTTTTCCCAAAAGCAGTGCGAAAAAGAAAAGCCCCAGAAACACCGTGAAGAATGCCCAGAAATAAAAATAGAGATAAAAAAGGGTCCCATAAAAAACTCCCGCAAGCGCAATGAAACATTTTCTCTTTGTTCCCGCTCTCGTTGCTTTATAGGTGAAAAAAAGAGAGAGAAGAAAAAATGATGCTCCGGGAATAAATGCTTCACGGGTGAGATAAGAAAGACTCGCGGTAAATGTGTTTTGGATAGGCACGGGTGAAAACTGCGAAAAAAAAAGTCTGAGCTCTGTAAAAGACGAAGGGGGAATATAGTGTGCTATCTGCGGAAAGAGCACGAGTATTATCGCGGAAAAAAGCGCGAACAATTTTTGCCGTGTCAGCATGTAAAGCAAGAGATAGAATGAAATAAAGATAAGTATGGGAAAAATAAAATCCGTAATAATAATTCCGGGAAATATCGTTTCAAACGGCGCAAAAAATGGCGCCATGACTGCGGCAGAAAGAAGCGGCCACAATGCAGGTCCATCTTTATGCTCATAGGTATCTATTTCCCCTGAAAATATTTTCCCATCCACGATATCCCTATAGCGCCCCGCCTGGACGTTCATCATGTCAAAATTTGATTCTTGCGTAACAGGTACATACGATAGTCCTTGTTCTCGCAAGGTGTTATAGCGCACAAAATGCGGCAGGACTGCATACATAATGCCAATCACAAGAACCGCGACAGCAAATACTATTTTAAATAAAAGATTCTGGTTCATATCTCTATCATTTTCACAATAATATTGAGAAATTCTTTCCCTGCCTTGCGCCATGAAAAGCGTCCTGACTGGATAAATCCCGCCTGAACAAGACCGGCACGAAGATTCGGCTTCTCGACAATGGCTTGCATGGCGCGCGCAATATCACGTGGTTCATCCGGAGTCACAAGAAGAGCGGCTCCGTTACCCCCGATCTCTTTCAAAGATGATCGGTTTGAAGTAATAACCGGAATACCACAATCCATTGCTTCAAGTACTGGAAAACCGAATCCTTCAACAAGGGTGGGGAAGACAAGCGCCTCGGCACGGCGATAGACATAAGAAAGTTCGTTGTCATTCAAATGACCTGCAAAGAAAATATCCCCTTGGATCCCCTCATTTTGTATATAATTCTGAATCGCGTTGTAATACACACCCTGGTCATTACCACCAAGAAGAAGCGTATATCCTGGATTTTCTTTTAGGAAAAGATTGAACGCCCGCACAATATTCAGAACATTTTTTCTCTGCTTAATAATCCCGACAAAAAGAAAAAAACGTTGCGGCAAATCAATTTGTTTTTCTGGCACGCTACACACCTTCTTGAAGCCACAGTAAACGACTTTCACTTTTTGCGCCGGTATTTTAAAGAGACCTATCACGTCCTTTTTTGTGGCTTCGGAGATAGCGACGATGAAATCTGCACGCCATACTGCGATAGCATGCAAGATATATGTTGCCCATTTCAACACCTGCGCTTTTACGGTCCGTTCCGCCAGATAGTAATACGCAAAATCAAGCGCAAGAACGATGGAACGCGGCGGTTTCCAAAAAAGCGGCAGTACCGGAGTATTGAAGACGTAGACATCCGCTCGTGTCGCGGTGCGAAGATTTTCAAGCCACCACCTACCTCCACCAAGTGTTTCTACGCGCCAATTTTTTCCCGGCAAATCAATGGGCGCGTGTGGAATATTTTTAAGAAAAATGATGTATTCGTTTTCCGAGTCAATCTCAAGCATTCCTTTCGTCAATTCAAAAATAGTACGCGCAAGCCCTGCCGGCTTATCTTCTCCATACGGATGAAGCACGATACCTATTTTTTTTTTCGTCAGTTTTTCTTTTTCAGGATTTGCTCGTAATTTTTCTCTCTTCTTCCGCCATATATTACCATAAAAAAGTTCGGCAAACGGGTACAATGTTGTCGCTAAAAAACTTGTTTTGATAAAGTTTTTAATGATACGAAGAAACCTCTTATCGCGCGTAAAAACAACCGGGGAAAGTCCGTTCTTGTCCAAAAGCCACACCGGATGTTTTTTAAACTTTTTTTTATAGCTGAGAAGATTTCCTCGTTCGCATCCATGAAGCACGATTGAGCCATCATACATTTCAAAAAAAATTCTCCTAGGAAAGATAGTTTCTGCGATTGCAGCCGGTGAATTATCGCCAAGATTAAAAAATTGCAAAAATTCTTTCTTTACGAAAATGGCGTTACATACATACGCGTAGACAAGTTCGTATCCCTTCTGTTTACCAAGCGCGACGAGAGATGTTAAGGATGACCCCCACGATACATTCATGTCGCGTGGCTGAATAAATGCGATGTCGGAAGGAATTCGCCCGTTATATTCCACCATGACAACCTGCGGACTATATATGCTCACCGCTTTCCATACATGATAGTCATTGCCGTCTATGTCTATTGATAAAAAATCAAACATTCTGGGAATCGGGTACTGTGAAAGAAGCGCGTCTAAACATATTTTCCCTTCAAATCCGACAAAAGACCGCAGACAGAAGACGCGGCTGTTACCGACATAAAAATCCCTAAGTTCACGGCTATACACCGGGTGCGCCTCAATAAGAACTCCACACCATCCTTTTTCCGTAATGAGCCGTCGTGTATTTGTGTTCAAACGACCAGCACCAAATTCTACGCACCAGCGCTCTGCTTCCTGAAGCGTATGCTCGTGTACAATACGAAGCACCTCTTCTATAACGCCTTCCTCGCCATATTGCGAAGCTCCTTTTTTGCGGAATGTATTAAGCGGATTGTAGGTCTTTGGGGAGTGAGTGTTCATAGATAAATTCTAGGATACGCTCCGCGCGGCGTTCCCATGTATATTTTTTTACATCGGCTAATGCTTGTTGCGCGCGCCGTTCCGCTGCAACAGCGTCAATTAATACCATCCGTAGCCCCTCAATAAGCGCGGCGGGGTTGTCTGGCTGCACGAAAAGCGCGCTCTTAGGATGTAAAATTTCATGTATTGACGAAAGAGACGACGCAACAATTGGTGTCCCGCTTGCCATATATTCAAAAAGTTTTATCGGCGATGTATCGTGCTGCGAGTATACCGCAAAACGCGCCTCTTTTGAACGCGCCGAGTTCGGGAGCACCAAAACATCCGCCGCCTTCAAAAATTTCGGGATGTCATAGTAGGGGCGGCGCCCAATAACATGGATGTGCGTGGACGGACCCGCCTGCCCCCTAAACTGCGCACATTCCTTTTCGTTCCCGCCAATAAACACAAACGAAATTGGAAATTGTCCCGACTGTGTCGAGGACTCTCGGTGGCTTTGCCGTCGGAGGAAATTGGAAATTGGAAATTGTTTTGCTGCTTCAAGCAAAACATGCGCCCCCTTCCAGTCATATAAACTTCCGGTATATAAAACAAGCGCGCCTTTTTCCGGCAAGCCGAGTTCCTTTCGCAATTCTTTTTTGGTTCCTTCCGCTCTCCTAAAGAGCTCTGGGTCAAAACCATTCGGCGCTATTGCTGTTTTTTCCGTGGGGATACCGAAAACATCGCGACATTCTATCTTTTTCCAATAATTGGTCGTAATGATGCCGGTCATGCGGCGCATTACCCGCTTCCAAAACCATCGTTTTGTTTCCGGGAAACCGTGCATGTCATAGAATACCTCATACCTTAACATACGGAGGATGACTGCGGATATCTCATCTCGGGTCAACACGACAATTCCTCGTCGCGGACGAGTGCACAAAGACAACGCGACCGCAGTGGCAAAGGAAAAACGCCGTATCCAAAAACCGTAAGGCACGTTAAAGCGAATCCCATCCACCGAAAAAAGCAGCCGAATTGTAAAAACAGGCAGAAGTTTGTAAAAAGAGAAAATATCGTTATGCGCACTATGCCATGTCCGTGGCATGACAAGTTCAAGCGGCACGCCGACAGATGCAATCGCCTCACATGTTTTCACGATATTTATTCCATGCGCTTTTTCCGTGGGAAGCGGGTCGTAAGATATATATATGATGCGCATGGTGGATATATGCTACTCTTTCCCGTGTGCGCATGCGACAAAACAGCAACAAGTAAAGAGATAACTTGACTTAAACACCTTGAACTGTTACTCTGCGAGCAGACTGATTTAGTTTTGAAAACTATAAAGAGAAACCTCGTGACCCCAACCTTATGGACTCCAACACCTGAAGAAATAATGGCGGCGACGATGCTCGTTCTTTCCGAAAAACCAATGCGGTCTGATGCGCTTTTTATTCACGGTTCGCCAGGCGATATTGAACTTGACGAATTGGAAATTACTCGGGCATGCGAACTTTATCATGATGGATTTTGTAAATCGGTAGTATTAAACGGTCTTAGCGCCGAGGAATGCGGGAAGTTGAATCTGGCATATCGTGGCTACGAAGTTTTTAGGCAAGGATTAGCGGAACAGAATATTCCAAAAGGAAACATCCATCTTCTTACACCTGCACACCATACCGCTGCCGAATCGGAAAATTTACTTACTCTGGCAAGAGAACATGGGTGGACGACCGTTACCATAATGAGCTACCCACACCATCAACTGCGTTGTTTTTTGCAGATTGTTGAAGCAATGCATAGACTTGATATTCGGGTACGATCGTACAATCAGAGTTTCAAGATATGGAATTTTCTTTGGCGAAAAACAATGACGAAAACCATTCTTAGAGGAGGCGAGCCCCCAATCGTCGGAACTCTTCGCGACCATGTGGCTGCTGAATTTCTACGAATCGAGAAGTACGGACAGAAAAACAGTGGTTTCCCGCTTATTGCAACGATAGGAGAGGCGTTTGCGTATCTTCGCGAGAGAGAAACAATTTAGTTTTTCCGGTGTGGAGCTCCCTCGTGGGAGCTTTTTTTATATGCTTAAAAAAAAGACGGTCCTAATAGACAAAGCATCCTTTCTAAAAAGATCTCCACCGACATTTATCGTGAATACATCGATTTAATTTTGGGCAGATTGTCTTTTGCCCAAGAAATAAGCCCTGCTATTCCTTCATCAAGATTAATCTTTGTCCGCCAGCCGATCGCTGCGGTAATTTTGGCGTTATTGCTTACGAAAACCTTTTGGTCGCCGGGACGGATGGCCGCTTTCGCGCGCGGCACAGAAAGATTATGTGTGTTCTCGAGGGAATTGAAAAACTCAATAAGCGAGTAGGTATTCTCACTTCCTCCGCCAACATTAAATGCCTCGCCGCGCACATGCCTTATTTTATCAATCGCTCTCTCGTAAAGAAGGATTAAGTCGCTCACGTGAAGTATGTCGCGTACTTGTTTCCCATTACCGTAAACAGTAATAGGTTTCCCTAGCAGGGTCGCAATAACAAACCACGCGAGCCACCCTTGATCTTCCACGCCGAACTGATTAGGGCCATAAATACAAGATTGTCTGAAGACAACGGTCGGGATGCCATAGATACGCGCATAGTCGCGCACATATTTATCAGCAGCACCCTTGCTACAACCATACGGTGAATGAAAATCAAGCTGCTGTTTTTCGGTAACTCCCTTTGGGAAATCTTTGAGTACATAACGCGTCTTTTTCTCACCAATACGAAGTTCTTCAAGGTCTCCATATACTTTATTGGTTGAGGAGTAGAGAAAAATCGGCAGATGAGATGTTTTTCTAATGGATTCAAGCATATTAAAAGTACCGAGTGTGTTTATCTCAAAGTCGGTTCGTGGGTCCACAATCGATGTCGTGACCGCAACTTGCGCAGCAAGATGAATGATGGCGTCATGCCGCGCGACTTCGCGGGCAAGAATGTCTTGGTCATACCGAACATCCGCTTTTACCAAAGAAAAGCCCCTCGGGTGCTCTTTTGCGAGCCACTGTAAATTCAAATCCGTCCCCTTGCGAGAAAGATTGTCCAAAAGAGTAACCTTCCAGCCGCGCTTCAAAAAGTGCGCTGCGGAATTAATGCCGATAAAGCCTGCACCGCCAGTAATAAGTATTCGGAACTTCATAATCTCTTCCACTATAACAACATCCTCATGGACAAAAAAGTAGACAAAAGACGTAATGTGTGACACACAAAAAACACGGCGTGTATAGTTGAATGCCGCGGAGGGTTAGGAAGGATGTTCATGCCTAATACAACTCGACGTAAACAAAAAAACGACTTGTACATGATACATACAAGCCGTTGAAAAAGAAAACTTATGAAATTTGATTCGCCGCCATGACAATTTGGAGCGCACGAATAGCGAGATGCTGGGGGTACCAATGGCCGCAGAGATTGCTGTCCGCGAGAAGCTCGGGGAGCGTCACCCACCGCACAGCGGTGTGGTCGCTGTCATATCCGAATGGAAATTCGTCGGACAACAACGCGAGGTAGGCGATATTCAGTGTGTCGCACGCCTCGCCGGGAAGATTATCTCCGGCGGCAGTACGGTATACCCCGAGCGGCAGAGGTACTAAAGAAACCATCCCGCGCCATGAAAGACCGTACGGGAATTCGCTTTCGAGGAATACATCCATATCACATGCAATGACCCTTGCCTCCGTGAGTAATTTCCACAGCGCAAAACACGGGATGAGGCGATAGTTGAATATGGCGCCGCCTTGCACAAACCATCCGCCTTGAAACGGCGGCTTCGTGCGTGAGATGAGTGGCACTTCTGGTCTTCCGCCAACATCGCGCACACAGACAACATCCGCGCACGCCGACATGAGTCCGCGGCGATAGATGTGGTAGGACCTTTGCGGAATGCCGTTTCGGGTCGCGGCCGCGGGAATTTCCACTTCCTGTAATTTTGTGGTAAATCCACTCTCCAAGAGGCTTTTGCCGACAAGAAGTCCTCTCGCTAGGTCAATCAATGGAGCATCGGGTGTTTCCACGATTATCATGTCAATAAACTCTCGCTTCGGCTTCTTCCTTAGAGTACTTTTCGCACTCATCTTTCCTCTCATCTCGGATAGGAAATAACGGAACTTCTGTATAAGAGGTTACTACATTTCTAGCGATAAGTCAAGTAATCACCCGTCGCGATTTCGGTTATAGTATTTGTATGCAAAAGCGACCAATTCTCATATTCGGCGGGCATCCGGATGATGTGGAAATTGGGATGGGAGGGACAGCGCGGAAACTTGCCACAAACGGGCGCGATGTTTTTATTTGCGTCGCAACGGTGCCGAATCAGGCAGCGCTCCGGAAAAAAGAGGCGGCGCAAGCGGTGAAAATTTTAGGCGCGGAACAGGTCATCTTTTTACCTGTTCCGCTTAAAAGATTCGGGATCAACCGCGAAACAATCGGCGCAATAGATAAAATCATTACGCGACATAATCCAAGCGCGGTATTCACCCATTCGCTCGGCGACTCTCATCAGGACCACCTCGCGCTCACGAACTCCATCCTTTCCGCCGCGCGGCGCAATTCATTCAGCGTCTTTATGTATGAACAGATTATCCCCGGCGGCATCACTCCCGTCCC
>CAZYWN010000009.1:0-15792 GCA_964651525.1 uncultured Candidatus Saccharibacteria bacterium
GCAGAGCGTTCGCTTCACACGCGAAAGGTCAAAGGTCCGATCCCTTTGCCGCCCACAGAAGGCGGGCCGTAGCATAGTGATGGTGCGCACGCGTCGCCCCGCACTAAAATTTTCAGGATGTAGTATACCAGTAGCGCATGCTTTGGGGTTGGGAGTTTCATTCGGGGCGTAGTATATCGGCAGTACACACGCTTCGGGGTTGAAAATTGAATCGGGCATTAGTATACCGGTAGTACGCACGCTTCGGGTGCGTGTAGACTGGGTTCGATTCCCAGATGCCCGATTCAGTTTTCAACGGGAATGAATCGCTTCGGTCCCCGGAATTTTCGATAAGGAAATTGTACGGTCCGGGTTTGATTCCCGGCGGCCCGATATGAAAAACCCAGAAACATCTTTCTTAGACAATCTCTCAAAAAGGGTTGAAAAAGAAAAGTTTGAAAAAGCGCTTTATAAACGGGCGCAAGAGGTTTTTAGCGTGAATCCGCCGCTCAACCCTAATGACTTCAGAGGCATTCCCGGCTATACAGACGAGGAAATAGACGTTGATATAAAAAATGTTCATGACAAAGAGCGTCGGTTTGACGAAGAAGATACTCCAGAGCAAAAAGAACAAAAGAAGTTCGCTAAAATGTTGGAAGCGATGCTGAACGAGCTCATAGAGCTTCATGACTGGCTTGGGCCAAATGCAGAGACCATCACTACGTCTGACCACGACGACATCGTGAATGGCGTGGACATGGTGGTGGAGTTTCAGGATAAAGAGAAAAAAAGCGCGTCTCATTTGGCGCTCGCGGTTGACGTGACTTTTGCGAGCGACATCGGCAAGAAAATAGACCGCATCAAGGAGGGTATAAAAAACGGCGAGCTCTCGCGGATAAAATATTTTGCGTCGGAATTTCTTGAGCACTCCGGCGAGCTCACGGATATTCCCCGCGTGATTATCGGCGCAGACGTGAACACGATAAAAAACCTCGGCGCGTTGTGGCTTGCGGAAGATAAAAAAGCGCTCGCGGGCCACGAAATGCAGAAGGTTATTTTAGAAGAAGTGCGGATACAGCTTGAGGTTTTTGCCGCATATGCGCAGACAAAAAACCAAGAAAAGGTTGCCGAAATCTATGAAAAAACCCTGCAGACTATTCAGGATATTCTCCGAGAGAAAAATGATGTTTCCATTAGCGCGCTTCTTCAAGACGGGGTATTTCGCGCAATACGCCGCGAAGCAGAACGCCTAGAGAAGGGGTACTAAATTGTATGGAGAAGAACAAAGAAGCAAAGAAACAAAGAAGCAAAAGCAAGGACGTAGAACAAATCGCGAACTTCGTGTACGAAGCAGGAGCGCTTTCAAAGACGCCGCGCTCGGGGTTGTGGTTTTTGGGGAGCGGCACACAATCAGTCGCGGAGCATCTTTTGCGGACCTCCTATATCGCATACGCGCTGTGTCACCTAACGCCTGCGGCGAATAAAAATAGAGTTATCTTTTTGGCGCTCATGCACGACATTGGCGAGGGGAGAACTTCGGATTTGAACTATGTCCACCAGCGGTATGGTCGCCTTGCGGAGGCACAGGCAGTCAAAGACATCGCGACAAGCGTTCCGTTCGGTGAAGAAATTAAAGGCGCATACGAAGAAGAGCAGGCGAGGGCGTCCTTGGAGGCGAAGCTCGCGAAAGACGCCGACAACCTTGAATGGATTTCAACCTTGCGCGAAGAAGAAGTCAAGGGTAATATAAAGGCGCGGAGCTGGATAGAGATTGCCGAGAAACGCCTGAAAACAGAGGCGGGGCAAGCAGTCGGCGCGCGGCTTTTGAAGACCCATCCGGACGCGTGGTGGTTTGACGAAAAAGACAAATGGTTCGTCACACGCGCTCCCTCCGAAAAGCCGTGGAAAACGGCGGAGAAAAACAGGAAGAGGAAAAAATGAATAGGTAAGGGGCTCATAGTAAAGTGGCATTACGCGGCATTCGCATTGCCGAGGCCCGGGTCCGATTCCCGGTGAGTCCACCAACAAAAACATCCCGCCTGCGCGGAGTGTTTTTGTTGGTGGAGCGCAACACGTGTAATCCACACCCCTGGTAAAGCATTCTTTGGCGCGGTTGCTATAATAATAAACAGTAACCCGAATAATGCGAATTACCACGCGAATAACACGAATTAAAACTTTTTTATTCGCGTCATTCGCATAGTAATTCGTACATTCGCGGTGTGTCTTTATGAATTTCTCTCGTCTTCACAACCCAGACCTTGCTCTTTTAACTCTCCGCCTATTTTTGGGGGGCATCTTTCTTGCCCACGGGGCGGAAAAACTTTTGTTTTTCAGCGTCATAAGCGGAGGGCTTGCGTCCGCGGGGTTTACGGCGCCTGACGTGATACTTGCGCTTATAGTTAGCGCGGAGATAGCGGGCGGAGCAGCGGTGCTCCTCGGTTTTTTTGTAGAAATCGGGGCGGCGCTCATTGCGCTCAACGTCATGGCATCCTTTCTTTTATTTGTTTTTCCCCAACAGGGGTTTTCTTTCACCGGCATTGAGTCTGGTTTTATTGCATTTGCGTTTGCGATGAGCGTTTCCCTCTTCTTTTCCGGCGCTGGGAAGTGGGCGCTCGGCCACCATATTAGACAAGGGGCTATAAGCGTCGGGACTCTTTATAAGAAATAAAACACGACACTAATCCACGAATGAAAACGAATGACGCTAATGTATTCGTGTCATTCGCGTCCATTCGTGATTCGTGTCGAGTACATTATGAAATGGCTTCATTGCAAATGTTTTGAAAAATATCCCGACGTGGCGCATCTGGTGCTCCGCCTGTCCGCCGGTCTCGTGTTCGTCGCGCATGGATGGCAAAAATATCCCAACCTCATTGCTTTCGGGGACTTTTTGGATTCCCTCGGCGTACCGCTTTCCGGTTTCTTTGCCGTGCTTGTTGTCGGCGTTGAGATTATCGGCGGCTCCGCCCTTATCCTCGGACTCTTCACGCATTGGGCGGCGAAGCTTCTGGCGCTTGATATGCTCGCCGCTTTTTTCTTGTTCCACGTGACGAATGGCCTTTTCGTCCAGAACAACGGCTTTGAGCTTGTTCTACTGCTTTTTGCCGCATCTTTCGTCCTTATGATAGAAGGCGCCGGCAAATGGTCGCTGGACGCAAGGTGGAGAAAATAGGTTTTAAGGGATAGGCGCTAGTGGAAGAAAAAACGCGTGTCAACCAATCGATTGACCCGCGTTTTTGTATAGACCGTTTCGTCGTTTCCATTTTTCTAAAACCTACACCCTAGCCCCTAATTCCTAATTCTGTTATACTCCGCCACAGAGAAAAAGCCGAAACAGCGGATTTCACAGACGGAATACGCACATTCTTGCGTGGAGGGACCTCATGGAAATTCATGAGGCAGACGCCTATCTGCGTGCCCAAAAAGGCGCCGAGGTTGACAGGGCATTCTTTGAAAACAGGATTCGCGCCGAATGCAGTCGCTACTCATTGGTAGCGCTTCTTTTGAGCGCGGCAAGCCGCGATGCGCGCTTGCAAAAGGGGATTCTCCGGTTCGTGAGCGTTCTTCCGACGCTTGACGGCGCGGAGGACGAATATGAGCATTTTCGGCAATACGTGTCTCCGTACGCGGGAGCGCTACCCGCGCCCCTTGCGCTCGGGGCGAGGCTTCTTGAAACCCCGCTCTTTCGCGGGGCGGGGATGAAAATAGTCTCGTGGCTTATCAGGAAAAAAATCGCTCCGCGCTTTATTGTCCAGAATGAACACTCGCTTCGCCGCGCCACGCGCCGCTATCGGAAAATCGGCGCGGAAACGAATATTGATTTTCTCGGCGAAGACGCGGTGTCCATTGAAGAGGCGGATGAATATCTTTCCTCCTATCTTGCCGCGATGAAACGATACGGAGGAAAAGAAAAACCATTCCACGTCGCAGTGAAGTTTTCCGCGCTCTACCCGTTTTTCACGCCGGAGAATTACCGCGAAAGCACGCGCACGGTCGGCGAATGTTTCAAGGAAATCCTCCGTGTCGCGGAGAGAACAAACTCCTTTGTCACGGTTGATGCGGAACAGCACGCGCGGCAGGGAATGGTTCTGGACATATTCTGTGAGACGCTTTCTTCAAAGGAATTCAGCACTATGGCGCAAGTGAAGATAGCGCTTCAGGCATACAAAAGAAACGCAATGGCGACCGCGGAGCGGCTTGTTGTGTTTGCGCGCGAGCGCGGCACGCCATTCTACATCCGCCTTGTTAAGGGGGCGTATCTTGAGACTGAACGAGCGCTCGCGGAGCAAAAAGGGTGGCCCTCTCCCGTTTGGGGCAAGAAGCGCGAAACCGATGAAGGTTTTGACAAGATTGCCGCATATCTTTTGCGGCAGTGGGGGAGCGTTTTTGTTTCGCCCGCGACCCATAATCCGGCAAACATTCTTTTTGCGGGACACCTCGCGCGCGAATACGGCATCGCGGACGACCCGCGTTTCTGTTTTGAAGTTCTTCACGGACTCGGTGAGCCGATTTTAAGGGCACTCCATGAAGACGGATGGCGAACGCTCGTGTACGTCCCGTATCTTAAAAAAGGAAACCTTCTTGACGGAATGGGGTACTTTGCCCGCCGTCTTGAGGAAAACACGTCAAATCAGAACTTTCTCGCGAGTTTAATCAAGCCGATAGGAGGACGGGATGACAACGATTGATGTGCCGAAGCTTAAAAACGAGCCGTTGCTTGATTTTGGCGATTCAAACGCGAAGGTGAGGGAGAGAATTGAGGAAGCGACGAGAATGCTACGCGAAAACCTCGTGGTGTCTGTCCCGCATTTCGTTGCCGGAGTTCCGCGGTACTCTTCAGCCTGTGTGTTTACGAGGGAAAATCCCTCACGCATTGATGAGGAAATAGGCAGCATCCGTTTTGCCTCGCGGGAAACCGTGAAGGACGCGGTGCGGCACGTTTCCACAAGCTCTGATGCCCGCGAGTGGGCGCGGATGCCGCTCAAGACGCGCGCGCGGTATTTCAAAGCGGTTGCGGAAAGGTTACGGGAACGGAGATTTTTTTTCATCGCGCTCATAATGCTTGAGGTGGGAAAGCAAGCGCACCTTGCCGATGCCGAAGCGTGCGAAGCAATAGACCTCGTGGAACAGTATGCGGCGCACGCCGAGTTCATTGAAAAAATCGGAAACAAAATGCTTTACTCTCCGACGGGAGAAAAAAATAGTGTCAGCTATCGTCCCTACGGCCCGCGCGCGCCACTCTGCGCGGTAATAGAGCCGTGGAACTTTCCGCTTGCAATCTCAGCAGGACCGATTGCCGCGGCGCTCCTCTGCGGACACAGCGTGCTTTACAAACCGGCGGAACAATCGTCGGTCACCGGCTATTTTCTCGCGCGTTTGTTCTACGAAGCGGGCATTCCCAGCGACCTGTTTCATTTTCTTCCCGGAAAAGGTGAAGATGTCGGGAGGGAACTCGTGGAAAATCACGGCGTTCACGGAGTCGCTTTTACCGGCTCTCTTTCGGTGCGCCGTGAGATACGGGATGCCATCGCGCGGTTTAACAAAGAAGAATTGCCGAAGATTCCTCCTGCGCTACAGTGGGAAAAGCGCGCGTACGCGCTTGAGTCGGGAGGCAAAAACGCGATGATTGTGTGTCCGGATGCGGATATAGACCGCGTTATTGAAGATGTTACGGAATCCGCGTACGGATTTCAGGGAGAAAGATGTTCTGCGTTGTCACGCCTCGTCATCGTTGACGAAAAAGGCAAACGCTTCAACGAAATTGTCGGGAGGCTCGCGGCGCGGATAAGGGACATTCCGGTTGGGTCTCCGGAAGACCCGAAAAACATCATAGGACCCCTGATTGACCGAGACGCGTTTCTAAGGGTTCGCGATTGTATGGCATACGCGAGAGAAAAAGGGAACGTGTTTGCGGAAGGGAGCGTTCCGGCGGGCGCGAACGGCTATTTTCTTCCGCCGATGCTTGTGGGGGACTTACCTTTTGAATCGCCCCTTGTCACGGAAGAAATTTTCGGACCGCTCCTTACCGTCTGCCGCGTGCGGACAGCGGAGGAGGCGATTCTATTCGCTAACCGCTCGCGCTACGCGCTAACCTTTAGCGTTCATTCGCGGAACCCCGAACTCGTCGCGCATATGTGCCGAGAAATTGATGCGGGCGTCATCTACGTGCGCGGGAAGACAACGGGCGCGGTTCCCGGACGGCAAAATTTCGGCGGCGGGAAAGAATCAGGCAACGGAACGAAGGCGGGGGATTTCACCTATCTTCTTCCTTTCTTGCACCAAGTGCATCTTTCGGAAAACACAATGCAGTGCGGGATTCCAATGGAATAACCGCACAATATAAACAACCCCTCGTCCGGCAGTCGCCAGATGAGGGGTTTTTTCAACCGTTAAAACGCCGCTTTATCACCACATCGGGGTCCTCAAATCCTGCCAGTAATTCTTTGCAGAGCTCTTCTTCTGTTATGGACGGGTCAAAGGCGGTTATCCCGAAATTAACCACCCGTGGTGGCTCATTGGGCGGAAACAGATGATTGAGCAATCGTTCTTTTACGTTTTTTCCGTCCATGTCGTCCTCTCTTGTTTTTATGTAAAGTAGAAGGGTAGATGTCTACCGCCGATTGTGTCATATGAAAAATAGAATGTCAATCTCCACGTTCCGCCGGACGATATACGCGCATTATCACAAAAACGCTCGCACAATGCCGTGGCGTCCCCCTACGCTCAATCTTCGGAAGAATGGATGCGCAACGCGACCATACCTTATTTTTATCTCCGAAGTGATGCTCCAGCAGACGTATGTAGAACGCGTACGGGAAAAGTATAGTGAGTTTATAAAAAAATTTCCTGATTTTTGCTCGCTTTCCCGCGCCCCGCTTTCCGGGGTGCTCCGCGTGTGGCAGGGGCTCGGGTACAATCGCCGCGCGCTTTTTTTAAAGCGCGCGGCGGAGGAAATAGTTCATGCGCATGGCGGAAAAATACCGCGAGAAATAAGCGAGATTGAAATGCTCCCCGGCATCGGACCTGCGACAGCGCGGGCCATCCGCGCGTTCGCGTTTAACGAGCCGGAGGTTTTTATAGAGACAAACATTAGGAGCGTGTATCTCCATTTCTTTTTTCCGAACCAAGAGAATATTTCCGATGTCACTCTTTTGCCGCTTATAAAAAAGACGCTTGACCGCAACAATCCGCGCGAATGGTACTACGCGCTGATGGACTACGGCGTGATGCTCAAGAAAAGCGGGGTGAATCCAAGCCGACGGAGTAAGCACCATCACATGCAGTCCCGATTCAAAGGTTCTCTCCGCGAAGCGCGCGGCGCGATTATACGGCTTTTACTTCAAGGAGGAGCGCCACGCACCCTAAAAAAAATGCAAAGAGAACTGCATTTTGAGCACGGGAGGACAACACGGGCGGTACGCGAATTGGAAAAAGAAGGGTTTCTGGTTATACACAAGTCCAAAATCCAAATTGTTCCAAATTATGCCAAAGGAAGCCCAAAATCCAAATGACAAAATAATTTAAGCATTTGTCCTCCGGAGGAGGAGAGTACTTTGGATTTATTTAAATCTTGTGCCTATTTTTCAATCTCCGCCATCAGTTTTTCCTTGAGTCGCGGGCGCACATTCGCGTTAAACCACTCTTGATAGGCGCCAATATCGCTTGAGAGAAATTCTTGAAGCGTTTTTTTGAGGTCGGTCATGATGTCGGCGTTTATGTAGGGAATTGAAAGGGAAAAGAGGTCGCGCTCGCTCGTTGTGTCGCCCGCGCTCCTCGTGACGACGACGCCCAGGAGTTTTCCGTCCTCTGCCCGCACGAGCGCCCCGCCGGAGCTTCCCTCCTGCGCGCCGATTGTTCCGTGGATAGAAAAGACATCAACCGCGTTCTGCGATGTCGTCGCGAAACGGTAGAGCTCTTTTATGGAAGTAAAACTTGAAATTTGCCACAAGTTTTTCTGAATCGCTTGCGCGCCAAGAAATCCCGCGGGGTAGCTTGCGACAAGCACGGGCTCCGCCTTTGCGAGCCCCGCGCCGTCATAGGCGAGAGGAAGCGTGGAAAGAGAAGACGTTCCCGTTTCTTGCGGCACGACAACACGCACGAGCGCGTAGTCGTGCTCCCCCGTATCCGCTACCCCTTTTTTGTTAATATCCGCGGCGTGCGCCTCTATCCACTCCGAGGGGATATAAAGGAGTTCGCCGGAAAAAGAATGCGCCGCGGGGCTTCCCGTGCGGATAGCGCACCGCACGAACTCTTCGTCATCGCGGGTGTTCAAAAGAAAATATTGAGCGATGTGGGCGTTGGTAAGGACAATGCCGCGTTCGTCTATAATGACACCACTTCCGCTTGCCGCGTCTGACCCACCGGCAAGCGTGCAGAAAATATTGACGGTCGCCTCGCGAGCAAGTGTATTCAATAGAGGGGCGGGGATGGGGGGCGCTTTCGGCGGCCCCGCCTCCTCTGTCTTTTGCGGTCCATCTTTAGATACAGGCGCGGTGGCAATGGCCACCGGAGGAGAGCCCGCGCTTTCTTCGCTTGAAACCGGAGCCGCTTCTTCTTCTATCTCGTGAAGCAGCCCCGCATCAAACCCTTCCCTCATATAGGTTACGGTTCGTTCCGGAAGTATCTTCTCAAAAGTGAGCGTTTCTTTTTCCGGAACGTCTGTGGGCCAGAGAAAGTTTTTATCCGCGAGGTGCGCCATCAAAAAGAGCGCGAGAAAAATACCGATGAGTGCGCCGATGGCATTAGGGAAAAACGAGAACATAAAAAGAGTGTATCAAATGAAGTATTCGGTATCTAGTATCCCGAACCAGAACCTTCGGTTCGGTACGGGCCTGGTATCTGATATAAAAAAACAATAAAGCAATGAAGCAACGAAACAATAAAGTAGATTGTTTTTTTGCTTAGGCCGAAGGCCGTATGTTTCGTTGCTTTATTGACCCCGTATGAGGGCATTGACAAAAAACCCAAAATGAGTATAATAGAGCACAGTACAACTTGATATATACAGGTTGTCTTTTTGTTTCGGGTAGGCGAGCCCGAGACGTGGGGTAAGGCGCCCCCATTACAAATCCTTTGCTTGTAGAGGGATCCCTCCATAAGCGCTGTCCCTGGCTTCAGGTGAGGTTTTCGGGCAGATAACATTAGATTGTTATGACATATCTTGATGAGGAAACATTGGAGACCGGAGAAGCGGCTCCTGAAGTTGCAACCGAAGAGGAAAAGGTTGAAGGAGGCGAAGAGAATGCGTAAGCATTGATTCGCGACGGAAAATTTTTCCGTACTTCTCAAAAGCCGCGGCGCATGCGCCGCGGCTTTTGATTTTGCGGGAATGCGTGGTATTATTTTTTTGTTCGCGGATCGCCTCATCGGCGACCCGCCGAAGAGGCGGGATTAGTTTAATGGCAGAATAGGAGTTTTCCAAACTCTTGGCGGGAGTTCGATTCTCCCATCCCGCATCCCACGCAAAACGCCGCCTTTCGGCGGCGTTTTGCGTGGGAGGGCGCCACTTGAATTATTTTCATAATCCGCTATAATAACTTTATTATGTCAACCCCGCTACGAAGTAGAGCGCGGGCGGGCATCTATATTACAATGAATTTCCTTTATCCACCCAACCATAAACCAATGGATATGGATACCAATGGTAGTGAAACGCGCCCACGACTTCGTACGGGGTCAAATTTCTCTAATGTGGAGATAAAAAAAATCAGCGACACCGAAGTGGAAATCTCTGCGGAAATTCCCTCTGAAGTGTTTGATTCCTATCGCGCCTCGGCTGTGAAAAAACTCGCGGGGGAGGTCTCTATAGATGGATTCCGCAAAGGGCATATTCCCGAGACAGTTTTAGCACAGAAAGTGGGCGAGGGGACGATTCTCCATGAGACGGCGGAAGCCGCGCTCTCTGATGCGTACCCCAAAATTCTTCGCGAACACGCTATTCGCGCAATCGGCGCGCCGGAAATAACCTTGACGAAACTTGCCCGCGGCAACCCGCTCGGGTTCCGTATAAAAACTGCCGTCCTGCCGGAAGTAGTGTTGTCGGATTATAAAAAAGTGGCGCGCGAAGCGCTTGCGGCAGCAAACGAAATTATTGTCGTGACTGACGAGGAGGTGGAGAAGGCGATTGCGGAATTGAGAAAAAATTGGGCAAGGCACGACACCAATCTACGAATGCCGTCCGCCGGAGGCGGATCCTCCTTCGGAGGAAATGACACGAATAAAAATACAACCGACGAAAGTACGAAAAAGCGCGAAAATTACGAAAAAGAACGCGAGTTGCCGGAGTTGACGGACGAGTTTGTGAAAAAACTCGGGAACTTTCATACAGTAGACGAATTCCGCGCGAAGCTCAAAGAAAACCTGCGCGAAGAAAAAGAGTTACAACAGAAAGAGAAAAAGCGCGCCGCCGTGATTGACGGGCTTCTTGCGCACACAGCGCTTTCAATTCCCGCGGTCCTAATTGACGCTGAAAAAGAAAGAATGATGGCGCAATTCAAGGGGCAGATTTCCCAGATGGGCGCAAAGCCAGAAGATTATTTTGGGAAAATTAAAAAAACCGAAGAGGAAGTAAAAAAAGAATGGGACGTGGCGGCGAAGAAAAAAGTGCAGGTGCAGATTATTCTTGATGAGATTTCACGGAAAGAGGGGATTGTCCCTGACGAAAAAGAGATCGCGGAAGAAACGAGACGTCTTGTAGAACGGTATGCCGACGCGGACCCTGTTCGGGCAAAGGCGTATATTGAGGGGGTGCTGACGAATGAGAAGGTGTTTGAGTTTCTGGAGAAGCAAAGCGGAGAAAAAAGTTCTAATTCACCTAATTTCTAATTCACCTAATAAACCCCTAAAAATGAAACATGTAACATAAAACCTTTAATTCAACTTCTTGTTTCGTGTTCCATGCTTCATGTTTTATGAATAGTATTTATTATTATGAAATCAGAAAAAGTAACCTTCTTTTTTCTATCACCTATAACCTAACACCTAAAACCTATGCTTATTCCCACCGTCATAGAGAAGTCCCAATTTGGCGAACGCGCGTACGACATCTACTCGCGTCTTTTAAAAGAGCGCATCATCTTTCTGGGTGGCACCATAGACGACTATGTGGCGAACTTGATTATCGCCCAGCTCCTTTTTCTTGAAGCGGAAGACCCAAAAAAAGACATTGATTTGTATATAAACTCGCCAGGCGGTTCGGTGACGGCAGGACTTGCGATTTACGACACGATGCAGCACATCAAGCCGGATGTGCGCACCATCTGCACCGGCATGGCGGCGTCCATGGGTTCGCTTCTTCTTGCGGGCGGCGCGAAAGGGAAGCGGTTCGCGCTCCCGAACGCGGACGTGATGATTCATCAGGTGAGCGCCGGTTTTCAGGGACAGGCGTCCGACATTGAACGAAACGCCTCCTATATTCTCCGTCTGAAAGTGCGACTGAATGAGATTCTTGCGAAACATACCGGAAAGTCTGTCGCGCAAATGGAGCGCGACAGCGACCGTGATTATTTTATGACTGCCGAGGAAGCGAAAAAATACGGCATCATTGACGAGGTGTTGAAGAAAAAAGCGCAAGAAGGGAAGAAGTAAATGAGAAAATTTCTAATTCACCTAATTCATCTAATTTCTAATAAAAGGCCAAAATTAAAATGACAAAAAATAAAAAAGCATTTTTGAGCATTAAGGATTTTGTATTTGACATTTTATTAGGTGAATTAGAAATTAGGTGAATTAGACCTTATTTATTATTAGGTCAATTAGAGACTAGAAATTGATAGGTTTTGACACCCTCTTTCCTCTCATGCTACCCTAAGGAAACGTTCACGAAGCTCTGGTATCAATAAGGAGAAACGTCTTTTGCGGCAGCGTGGATGTTTTAGAAAGCAAGGAATCATGAAAATGGACGTGAGAATAAAGATTACTAATCATAAAAAGTTCGTTACTCAAGGAATTGCCGGATAGTGTGTCTTCTCTAGAATTTCGCACGGAAAAGCGTGTCGTATATGGTTTTTAAACACAAACAAAAGTACCCGTCCCCGGATTTTCCCAGTGGTTTTCCGTTTATCCGCTCGCAGTACCTCTCCGCGAGAGGGACGAAATCCTGTTCTTAAATACGTCTGCCTACGGCAGACAGGCCCGTCCGAACACTCTTTGTTTTGTTTAAAGCCGCTTCTGGAGAGGTCGGTTGTTTTTTCTGTCTGAGCGGTTCCTTAGAAAGGAATATAAGCGCGGTATGGGCATAAAATTATTTATTCTCGTCGCCGGAACGGCGGGGATGGCAGGCATCGCATGCGGGTATTTTCTGCGGTGGCTCGTCTCTCTCGGGAAAAAAGGCTCGGTGGAGCTCCGTGTCAAGCAGATGGAGATTGAGGCAGAGGAAAGCGCGAAGCGAATCATTCAAGCCGCGGAAAAAACGACGGCGAAGATGGCGGATGATGTGAAGCGAATGGAACGGGAAAAAGAACAGACGTGGAAGAAAACGGAAGAACGGTTCATCAACAAAGAAGACTTGCTTGATAAGCGCCAGACGGCGCTTGAACAGGAGTTTGAAGCCCTGCGCAAAAAGGCGGAGGAAGTCCGCGCGATAAAAGAGCGAACCCTTGCGCTTGATGGGGAGAAGAGAAAAGAAATAGAGCGCGTTTCGGGGATGTCTCTTGCGGATGCGAAAACGGAACTTTTTTCAATACTTGAACGCGAGCACGAAGAGGATATCGCGATTCAGATGCACAAGCTTGAAAAATTCGGCGTTGAGCGCCTTGAACGGCGAAGCCGCGAGATTTTAACGGCGGCGATTCACCGTCTCGGCAACTCCGTTGCTTCGGATATTTTGACGACAGCCGTCTCCATACCGAATGACGAAGTTAAGGGCAAGATTATCGGCAAAGAGGGAAGGAACATCCGTTCGTTTGAACGGGTTGCCGGCGTTGAACTCGTTGTTGACGATACGCCCGGAAGCGTCATCATCTCGGCGTTTGACCCCGTGCGGCGACAGATAGCGCGCGTCGCGCTTGAGAATCTGATTCTTGATGGGCGCATTCAGCCGGTAAAAATAGAAGACGCGGTCGTCAAGGCGAAAGAAGAAATCGGAAGGATTATCAAAGAGAAGGGAGAGCAAGCGGCGTATGAATGCGGCGTCTTTAACCTTGACCCTAAACTTATCTCCGTCCTCGGCCGCCTCTATTTCCGCACCAGTTATGGGCAGAATGTACTCCAGCATTCCATTGAAATGGCGCACATCTCGGGAGTGCTTGCCTCAGAACTCGGCGCGAATGTGCCGATTGCGAAGGCGGGCGCGCTTCTGCACGACATTGGCAAGGCGATTGACCATGAGGTGGAGGGGACGCATGTGGAGATAGGAAGGCGCATCCTCAAAAAATTCAACGTTGACGAGCGCATTGTTCAGGCGATGCAGTCTCATCATGAGGAATATCCGTACGAAACGCTTGAGTCGGTCATCGTGCAGGTCGCTGACGCCATTTCAGGGGGGCGACCCGGCGCGCGTCGCGATTCGGTGGAGAATTATCTGAAGCGCTTGCAGGAGCTTGAGGCCATCGCGACTTCGTTCCCTGGTGTTGAAAAAGTGTATGCGATTCAAGCCGGACGCGAAGTACGCGTGTTTGTTTATCCCGAGAAGGTGTCCGACCTTGAAGCCAGAAAAATCGCGCGGGGCATCGCCCTTCAGATAGAAAAGGACCTCAAATACCCGGGCGAAATAAAGGTGAATGTCATCAGGGAGTCAAGGAGCATTGAATTCGCGCGATAACGACAGAATGATAGCAGTTAATTGTCAATAGTGTATAATCGTTTGACAGCCCCTATTTAAGCCCCGTATACTGGAAGATACGCTTAAATAGCAATAGTGTTGCGCACCATCGAGCGTTGTCGGTGGCTCGGTATAGTAAAATTTTAATAATCTAATTCCTCTTTAACAAAAGAGAAAACAAAGCATTTATGACAAAACACAAAAAAGGCCTTCTTATTGAGGCGGTGCAGGAAGCGCTTGGCACCACAAAGGTAGACGCGGAGAAAGCGGTGGACACGGTAGTTGAAGCGATTATGAAAGCAATGAAGGCGGGAGACGAGGTTGCTATCGCCGGATTCGGCACATTCCTCGTAAAGAATCGCAAGGCGCGCGAAGCAAGAAACCCCAAGACGGGAGCCACTGTGCACGTGCCGGCGACGACTGTTCCGAAGTTTCGTCCCGCAAAGTCATTGAAGGAGATGGTGAAGTAGGGATTAGAATGTAGAAGTTGGAATTTAGAATCTGGAATAAGAAAAATCCTCACGCAATATGTGTGGGGATTTTTCTTGCATGCATACGGTGATTCTTTGGTATAATGGGAATGAGTGTTTTTAAGAATTTCTAATTTCCAATATCTAATTTCCAACAAAATGTTCAATGTCTAATGCCATGCCAAATTTTCCAATATTCGTTATTGGTCATTTGGATTTTTATTAGAAATTAGATATTAGATATTAGGAATTTTAAGGTATGTCTTCTCCCTCCAAACTCTCGCTCCTCATCATCACCGCCGGCTTTTTCCTGTCGCCGCTTTTCGCGAACGCCGCATGGAGTTTCCCAAGTGGTATTTTTGATGTGTCATTCCAAATTCAAAATTCCAAATTCAAAATTCCTAGTTTGAGCGACTCCCTCAGCTTCGCTCGGGATATGTTCAGTTTGAAAAACCTTGACGCGCGCATTTACGCGCGGCTTGTAAAAGGAGGAAATTCGCAAATAGCGCAGGGCGAGGCGGGCGGTGACGACTATGGACGATGCTGGGCATATCAGCCGATAGGAGGATGTCCGGCGTGTGATGACAACAGCGACAACGACGGCGACGGAAAAAAGGATTATCCAAACGACCCCGGGTGCAGCTCGTTTCTTGACACGAGCGAATACGGGACCGCTCAATGCGACGACGGCGTAGATAACGATGAAGACGGTCGGATTGACTGGCGGCCCGGAGGGTATTTGACTGCTGGCGATTTCAATTGCGATAGTTTAACCGACCACTCTGAGAGCGGATATAATCCGCTACTTCCGCCTCCGCTTGCAGAAGAGTCTCAAGGCGCGTTCAACCCCTCCGTTGCTCTTTTTTTTGACAGTAACCCGCTCGTTACCTCCGTTACTATTCCAGGGAACGCGTATCAGACGTACGCCACCATCTACTGGGAAGTGCAGGATTCTTGCAACACCGCTCCGAACACATGCGTGAGCACCCCTGGCGGCTGGTGGAATGGCGTCCTTGACGATAGCGGAGACGGCACGGGGAGCGTTGGCGGCATCTCCATTTCAAACCCAAGCGGCGCGGTGGCCTACTCTCTTACCTGCCACAAATTGCCCTGCAACAGCACGGACAACTCGCCCCAAAACGATTTCGTAACGGTTACTCCCGCATGGGCTCCCAGTTTTTCTTTCTCAAGCCCCACATTGCAGGTAACCTCCAATGATGATGTTTTGCTTGAATGGTCGGGGAATGACCTTAAAAGTTGTACTGCGGGAGGGTGGGACGGGCCATCGGCAAGCTCGCTTCAGACGGCTAATAGCGGCGCGTTGGGGCAAAACCAGACCCACAGTGTTAATCTCGGCAAGATTACGAGAGACACGACCTACACCCTATCCTGTACGGGGTTTGATGATATTGTATTGCCGCAACAGACCGTGAACGTAACACTTCTGAGGAACCCGACGCCCTATTTCTTCATCAATAGTATCAACCTCATTATTATCGGCCCGGGTTCGGGGGGCAGGTCAAACAAAGCGACCGTCGGCGTAACGCCCGGAGGGGGATTTACGGGGACGATAGACTTGAG
>CAZYWN010000010.1:0-14794 GCA_964651525.1 uncultured Candidatus Saccharibacteria bacterium
ATCACGGTCGGCGCCAAGGAAGCGCTCGGCGGCGAGCTTCTGGAAATATTTCGGACGGCGGGGGTTATTCATATCGTCGTACTTTCCGGATATAACATAACGATAATCGCGCGCCTTGTTGGGCGTGCCGTTTCATTTGCCCCGCGTTCTTTGGGGATTGGTATTTCTGCGGGGAGCGTTATTCTTTTTGCGCTGATGACTGGCGCCGGCGCCACGGTGGTGCGGGCGTCAGTGATGGCGCTTTTGGCGCTTCTTGCCCGCGCCACGGGGAGAGTGGGTGAAATGACAATCATTCTTGTCGTCGCCGCATTTCTGATGATTTTTCATAATCCGCATATTCTTGTATTTGACCCATCGTTTCAATTATCGTTTCTTGCGACACTAGGGCTCTTGTTTTTGGCGCCGCGCGCTGAAAGATTTTTCGCGTGGCTTCCGGCGGCGTGGGGCATCCGCGAAGCCGCGGGAGCGACCCTCGCGACGCAGATTTTTGTCCTCCCCGCGCTCATATATATGATGGGGGAGTTTTCTACGGTTTCGTTTTTAACAAATATTCTCATACTCCCGTTGATGCCTCTCGCCATGCTCTTTTCATTTCTGGCGTCGCTCACTGCATTTCTCCCGCCGCTTGCGGGCATTCCTTTCTCTTATACAGCATGGGCGCTTCTTGAGTACCAGCTGAAGGTCGCGACCTTTTTTGCGTCATTGCCGTCCCCGTCAATTGCCGTTAGCGGGGGCACTCTTCTGATAGTGGCGGCTCTCTATGTCGTAGCCGCGTTTTTCTTTGCGCGGCAGCGGCCTATAAAGTGAAAGAGAGCATATAAAAATACATATTAAGAATTATGTCAACATTGACGCGTGGCCTCGGGGAGATGTATTTTTCTATGAGATACAAACAGATTTTCATTCATTCTCTGTTGTGAAGTAAACCCAGAAAGGAAAGGGCAACCCGCGTTTGCGGAGCCGACTCTATCCCTAGGGAGAGAGTCTTTGGCTGTCCTGGTTCCTTGCTGGGTTTTTTCTTTAGGCAGAGAAGCACTCACGTTCCTTGAAAGGAAAACAGATGATGAAAATAAGAGCATGCCGGATTATCGCGTGCATTCTCGCGCTGTTGCTTGTCTCCGGCGTTTCATTCGCCGGAAGCGACGAGAAAGCGGCGCGGCTGTCCGTGCCGGAACCGGACTTCACGGCGATGGAAAAGCGTCTTCCCAAAAGCATCTTTTCCGCCGTGACAAAAGTGCCGGACAAACCGCATTTTCTGCAGGGGTTTGAACGGGAAAAAGACGAATGGAAGCAAGCCAAAGAAGTCGCCCGATTCTTCCGCACCGATTACCTCATGGGAAGCGGCTCCGAGAAGACGGCGATTGACAAGTCAAAAGCCGGTTATGCGCGTCCGTCGGGGGAAACCTCCCTCGGCGACACGCTCGTCATTGACGGTAAGACGACCGCGCTCCTCTATGCCGATTACCACTTCGCGCCTGATGGGATGTACACCTTCTGGTCGCGCGCCGTGGGAGAGAAAAATCTCGCCGAATTTTCTCCGCTGTATCGCAAGTTTGAGGTTCAGTGGGGAGTCGGGCACATCTCTGATGACATGTGGCGCGATGTGAAGCGTCTGCTCGGCTGGGCAGAGTTTCAGGCGGTGCATTCTTTCGTCAAGGCGATGATTGCCGAAGGGCTTGAGAAGAATGTGAGGGATTACGGCGCGATGCAGCTTACGTCGCGCGTTATCGCGAATCGCGCTGTGTGGCTTGACGACCCGAACTACGGGAAACGTTTGGACACCCCCGTCCCTGGAACGAAAAATCTCACGAACCGCGATTTTCTGCCGGTGCCGTGCGTTCTGCCGCGCTGTTTCCTACCCGACGTTGTTATCATCAGCGCCGTTGGCGGGGAAGTCGGCGGCTTCACGAACGCGTGGAAAGCGGATGAGTCGGAGGTCATCGTGGGACTCATGATGCAAGGGCTTGCCTTGCAATATTTGAGCGAATGGCCGCTCGTCGCGCACGAATTTGTGCACGCGAACCCCTATCTGCAGGGGCTACCGTTCGCTTTCTACTTTGATGTAGAGATGTGGGCGGCACTGACGACCGACCTCCAGGCAGGCATGTTGGAATTTTTCTATCACGGCTATCTTTCGGTGGTGCGCGACTCGGTCAAAACCGTATTCGGCTATGACGCGGAAGAAGCGGGAAAACGCATTTTTCCCGAATCTCTCGGGGTGCGCGATATCCGTGAAGAAGAATTCCGCGCGCACGTCAAAGAAGTCGCCCGTATCAGGAATGAACTGGTGGATTTCATCTCTAACCCCGATGACGGTCTCATGGTGTCGTTTTATAGCGACCCCTATTTCTGGCAGGCGGTAAGCACGCAATACTGCGATACCGCAGCTCCGTGGCGCATACTGCTTTCTTTGAGATATGAGCCGGCGGGGATTTACAATCCGAAGAATATCGACGACAAAGGCACGCCTGTCCCGCCCCATATCCAGACGAAGCAATGGCTCTCCAAGGAGATAGAATCGGGACGCATCAAACGGCTTGCCGAAAAGGCGATGTCCAAAGTCGGTTCTCCGTCAAAGTTCGCCAAAGAATTTGAGAAAGAAGGGAAAGCGAGCGACTCTACGGGACTCAGCAAGTGCCCCGTTGATTCGCGCTTCTTTTACGGCGACGAAAAAGAAACGAACGCGCTCAAGGCGCATATCCGCGCGACTGTCGCGCGGGCGCGCGCCGGAGACGCATTCGCGCGTAGCGAGCTACTCCGTCTTTTCAGCGGAAACGGCGCGCTCCGCGCGTTGAGCGTCAAATGACCCACACCACACCAACCCGCACTTGGGAAGGAAACACCATGGAAAAGCAAGCGAAGCGCCGAGGGGGGGCATTTCCCTCGGTCGTACTGCTTGCGGTTGCGGTCATGATGCTCATAAGCGCGTGCTCGCAGCCGTTTGACCCGCAATGCCGCAGTGATGCGGTTGACCCAGAAGGAGAGTTCAAGTATTCGGAAGAGGAAGCGGCAGTCGCCTGCTTTGTTGCGCCGTCCTTCGCGACGCCGGACATTTTCAAATCGGGAGCCGACGGGACCATCACCCTGAATCCGCAAGGGCTCAAGGCGAGCATGGTTGTCTCCGTGCTTCAGATGCAGGCGCGGGACTTGGACCTGTTCCTCTCTTACGAAGACAGGGATTTTGCCACCGCGGTTGATTGGTATCGCGGACTGCGCAAGAACCTTGAACACAAAGAAGACGTGACGCACGCGGCGCTCGAGAGGTTTGCGCTCGTCTCGGTCTTCAATGAGTTCGTGAAAAGCGTCGGGCCGCTTCCCGAGTCGGTGAAAAAGGATTCAAAAGCGCTCGCGTATTATTTCCCCGCGGGCCCCGAGTCCTACTCCATCCGGCTTCTCTATTCTCCGGAGCACACATGGCTCTCGGAGATTCCGTTTGTCGCCGGGTATGTTGAGGCGGCAAAGGCGGAAGGAACGCTTAAACTCGTGGAACGCTTTGAGTATTTATACTCGCGGCAGTTTGCTGAGAAGGTGCCGGATTTGTATGATCCGAACAAGTTCGCGTGGGACAAAGAAACCCGCGGCTGGCTTGTTGAGGGCTACAAAATCCTTCCAAAGAACGGCGAGCCGTCTGACGGGGCGATTCACTATATTGAGGTGCGCCGAAACGACCCGTCCCGCGGCGCGCCGGAGATGTTGCCGGCAATTCGCGGCTTCCTGCCAAGCGGCGGTTCAAATGTCAAAGTGTTTTTGATTGACTACGACAAAGAGGGCGAGGCAGGCCACGGAGTTCCCGACAAAGTGGAGAGCGCGCTCGTCACCATCACTTCGGCGCGTGAGCTCTTTGACCTCGTCGGTCTTCGGGACCGTATTCTTGCGCAGGCGTACCAGCGCAAGGATGGAATAGACCGCACTCGTCCCGAGCGTCGCAGGCCGCCTGAAGTTCCGATATATGTCGCGATTGCGCGCACCGGCGAGGTGTCGGTTGATGTGTGGGAGGATGGGGCGTGGTCAGTCCCATTCTCTTACCAAGAATTGCGCGCGACGAACGAGATTACCTACGCGAAGGACCCGCAGAATCTTCCGCCGGCTCATCCTGGAACCGTTCTCAAGCGGATTGACCGCTTTGTGCGCGCGTATCTGCGCGACAACAAAGCGGTTGCGGTTGAGTACCGGAAACCGAAAGACGAATATAGCGCCCGCGATATTGAAAACGCGTACGCATTTCCCGAAACGGTGCGAATCCGCCGAAAAGGTCAGCTGGAGCTTGAAGGCGCGATGGAATATTTTGCCGGGCGCATCGTGCAGATTGACTATGCGTTTGGCGGAAAGTGGACGCGCATTGTTGACGAAGACGGCGACGGAAAATTTGAAAAGCGCCGCGAAATCACCGAGCCGGAATCGGCAATGAAAGCGAGTAAAAATGCCGCAGGCCAGATATCGGCGCAATGACCACTCGTTTTCTATCTTTTGCTTTTGTACCTTTTTACATTTTTAACCCCCGCCGCATTACATGCGACGGGGGTTTTTCTCTGTGAAGACGGAGGCGCGTCCGGAGACGCGTCTAGCCGAGTTTTCCGGCAAGTTTCAACGCGCGGATGAGACGCGTCATGCCGATGCCGCCGCCGGAGCGGGGGAAGAATTTGTGCGCAAGAAACGCTTCAAGCTCGTTCATGACGCGCGAATAGCCGAAGCGCGAAAAGAGAATCTCCGCGTACATCCGGTTGCTGATGGTGTGAAAGCGGTGATGCATATCGGCGGGGTCTATGCTTCTTTCGGCGGAGCCGATGGTCTCAATGCCAAAGAGGATGCCGTCCGTTTTTTCCGCCGTCCCGTTACCGATGCGTTTCATGTTCCAGAATGGCGACGTGTGCTCGGGGAAATAAGAAAGGAGCACCGCGTTGCCGTGTTCTTTCTGGAGCCGCTTCTCCTCTTCATCGCCGATTTCGGAAACGCCGTATTCACGCGCTTTTTCTTCATAGAGAACGAAAGCAACTTCGTGATACAGCTCCACGATGCCGAGGCGGACGATGAGCTCTTGTTCAAGCGCGCGGAGCGCTTCATGGCTTCCGGGCATCTCAAACTCAAACATCGGGAAGGCGAGGTTGTGCCGCCCGAGTTTTGGCTGCGATTCGGCGCGGAAACTATAGCTCATGCAGTAGAACCCTTTCGCCGTTGGGTCTTTCAGGAGCTCATACTCAAGCCACATCTGCCCCGTCTGCGGGAGCGGCCATTCCTGTCCGAGATAGGAAAAAGTAGCGATGGTGCGCGGGTCCTCGCACGCCGCGAGAATGCTGAAGCGGTGTTGTACCGGCACTTCAGTAAAGCCGCGGTCGTCAAAAAATGTTCGCAGTGCCCGCGCCGCCTTGTGAAATTCTCGCGGGTCAACGGGGTCAATAAACTTCATCACGTCGTCGTTCGGCGCGGCGTCATTTGATTTGAGCGCCTTCACTTGGGCGGCGGTACTCGTGGCGTCCACATAGCCGCCGCGATTCTCTACAGTCCCCGCGAGCTCGCCGCCGAGCGCCTTTGCGATTGCGTCCATGTCAAGATGTTCCGATTCGGGCGTCTTCGCGTTACGTTTCGTTGTATCGTCAGTCATTTTCCCTCTCTTGCTGGTGGAAAGTACAAGGCCAAAAAAATCTCACCCTACCATAGCACGCGCCCTCTCTCTTGTGAATTGTGTATACTGCCTGTATGCTTCCGCCACTTCCACAAAAAAATGCAAAATGGCTTCTCATAGCGCTTCTCTTAATGGTGAACCTTTTTATCTGGAACGCGATTTTTGCCGAAGAGCGCGGCGGGCTTTTGACTGTCGCCTTTCTTGATGTGGGGCAGGGGGATGCGATTTTTATAGAAGCGCCGAACGGAAACCAGATGCTTATTGACGGCGGGCCCGGGCGCGCGGTGTTCGCGCCGCTTGGCGAGATGATGCCGTTTTATGACCACTCCATAGATGTCGTCATCGCGACACACCCTGATGCCGACCACATCGGCGGCATCCCTGAAGTATTGCGGCGCTATGATGTTAATTTTTTCCTTGACCCGGGCGTGCCGTCGGACACGGGGACTTATGCGGCGCTTTTGTCCGCCCTGGAAGAATCTGCCGCCGAATACATCATCACGCGGCGGGGGATGCGCCTTGCGCTCGGCGGCGGCGCGGTGTTGGAGATTCTTTTTCCCGACCGCGACATGGCGGGTGCTGATACAAATGATGCGTCCATCGTGGCAAAACTCGTCTACGGCGACACCTCGTTTTTATTGACGGGAGATAGTCCTCAAAAAATAGAAAAATATCTCGTATCCATTGACGGGAAAAATCTTGACGTTGATGTTTTGAAAGCAGGACACCACGGCTCAAAGACCTCAACAAGCGAAGGGCTACTCGGTTTTTCTTCTCCTGCAACCGCCATCATTTCCGCGGGCGCGGGTAATCGCTACGGGCATCCGCACGAGGAAGTCCTCGCGCGCCTCCGCGAATTTGGCGTAAAGATTCTGCGGACCGATGAGGAGGGGACGATTGTCATGAAAAGCGACGGGGAGACGATAACTCATTAAATCCTAACTCATCTAATTTCTAATTCACCTAATAAAAATCCCAAACCCCAATGCTCAATGCCCAACACCTGCCTGCCGGCAGGCAGGAAACCCCAAATCGTAAATCCCAAAAGCCGTTTATTGGAATTTGGGGCTTGGGGTTTGGTTGGACATTGGGATTTGGTCATTGGGGTTTTGTGATCCTAATAACACGAAATGACGCACCGCGCGTTTCGTGGTATACTTACCACCAATGGCCGAGGAAAATGGCACAAGTGCGATTGAGCGCCTTAAAACTGAAATCAATCGGCGCGGACAACCATCCGAAAAGGAGCGTTCCGGCTTTTACGAAAGAGAATTTGACGTTCCCAAAGAGTGGGCAGAATATGTCGCCCCCGAAAAAACCGGAGCGCCACACCAACGTTTAGCGCGTTTTTTTACTATGAAAAAGCTTTTCATCGCGTCGCTCATTTTTTTCGGGGTCGCCCTCCTTTTCTTTTTGTTTGTCATTTTACGCGGAGCGAATGTCGTTTCCTCGCGCAACGTTTCTATTCTCGTGGACGGACCCGCTTCCATCGGTGCGGGAGAGGATGCTTCATTCCAGATTGTTATTGAGAACAAAAACAACACCGCGCTTGAATTTGCGGACCTTCTCATTGAGTTTCCAGAAGGAACCCGTGTCGCAAAGAATCTTGAAGAAGAGCTGACGCGCGTCAGAAAATCTCTGGGCACGATAGCGCCGCGGAAAACGGTCACCGAGACGGTGGGCGCGGTCCTTTTCGGGCAAGAGGGCGATGAAAAAGAAATAGCCATCACTCTTGAATACCGCGCGGAGGATTCAAACGCTATTTTTATCGCGGAGAAAAAATATCAGGTGCATATCAGTTCGTCCCCGTTTGCCATAAGCGCGGTCGCTCCCGAAGAGGTGAGCGCGAAGCAGGAGTTCACGCTTGTTGTTGCCGTCTCCTCAACGGCAGAAGAAACGATAGAGGATGTTCTCGTGTCTGTTGATTATCCCTTCGGGTTTTCATTTGTGAGCGCGGTTCCCGCTCCTTCGTTTGGTAACGGCACATGGTCCTTGGGCGACCTCCCGAAAGGCGGGCGCCGCATCGTGACGATTAAGGGCACTCTTCTCGGACAGGATGGCGATGAAAAAGTATTTCGCATAGAAGGTGGCATAGCCCTCGCGTCAAATCCTCAAAAACTCGGGGTGGTATACGGGGCTTCTTTGAAAACAATACGCATTGTGCGGCCGTCCTTGGGCGTTTCTGCTTTTATAGACGGCAACAATGCGGACGAGGTAGCAATTACGGCCGGCACAAGAGTGAACGCGGAGGTGCGGCTCGCCAACAATACGCCGACAAAGATTATGGACGTGCGCGTCGCGACAAAACTTTCCGGCGACGTGCTTGAGAAAACATCCGTTGCCGTACAAGGAGGTTTTTATCGTTCAATTGACAACACGGTCATCTGGGACAAAACTTCCGTAGCGGCTCTTGGCGAAATTGCTCCCGGAGCAGACGTGCGTCTCTTTTTCTCGTTCGCGCCCCTGTCGCCGCTTTTCACGGGCGTTCGCATCAAAAATCCAGTGCTTGCGCTTGATGTTGTTGCGGAAGGAAAGCATCTCGGAGGCGACGGCATAGTGAAAGATGTTCGTATTGAAACGGCGCAGATAGCTAAAATAAACTCCGATGTCAGGCTCACGCAAAGGGCGGCATATTACGAAGGGCCGTTTCCCAACTTAGGGCCTGTCCCGCCGAAAGCAGAAACCGAAACGACTTATACCGTTTTTTGGACGATTGTTAATACGGCGAATGACATGCAGGGTGTCACCGTAGAAGCGCGTCTGCCGGCATATATGCGCTGGGTGGGCGCGGTATCTCCATCAAGCGAGAATCTGTTATACGACCCCGATTCACGGATGGTGAAATGGCAGACAGGAGAGGTGCTTGCGTGGCGCGGCGTTGCCTCATTGCCCTCTGAAGCGGCGTTTCAGGTGGGGTTTCTGCCGAGCGTCTCGCAGATAGGGCGCGCGCCGGTTATCATTGAGGAAGCGGTATTTTCCGGAACGGATGAATTCACCAAGGCGGTTCTTTCCGCACGGAGCCCTGCGGCGACAACCGAACTCACGACCGACTCAAAGTTCCAAGCGGGGAATGGAGCGGTAATACAATAATTTTGAATTATGAATTTCCAATTTTGAATCAAGCCCGAATGACTGAATTTTAAAATTAAATCATTCAAAACTTATTCAAAATTCAAAATTAAAAATTCAGAATTAAAGAAGAAAATATGTCCTCCGAACCCACAAAACTGGATAAAATCGTCTCTCTCGCCAAACGGCGCGGGTTTGCATACCGCAGTTCCGAGATTTATGGCGGGTTCGCGGGGTTTTGGGACTTCGGTCCTTACGGCGTCGCGTTGAAGCGAAACATAGAAAATCTATGGTGGAGAATGTTCGCAGAGGAGCGTGATGATATATATGGAATGGACGCGGCGATTGTAATGAACCCAGCGGTCTGGCGCGCATCCGGACACGCGGAAGGGTTTGCGGACCCGCTTGTTGAGTGCGAGAAATGCAAAGCGCGGTTTCGCGCCGACCATGTAGAAGGCGTCGCGTGTCCCGACTGCGGCGGCGCTCTCATCCGCGCGGGACAGTTCAATATGATGTTCCAGACGCAAGTCGGCGCGGGGAAAGATAGTGTCACGGCCTATCTTCGTCCCGAGACCGCGCAGGGGATGTTCGCGAATTTTAAAAATGTGGCTGACTCGCTTCATCCAAAATTACCATTCGGACTCGCGCAGATTGGCAAGGCATTCCGCAACGAAATTGCTCCGCGCGATTTTTTCTTCCGCACGCGCGAGTTCAGTCAGATGGAGGTGGAATATTTTGTGCGTGAAAAAGAGTGGAAGAAGTATTTTGAAAAATGGCGGAAGCATATGTGGAAATGGGTAGACGCGGTTGGGCTTTCGCGCGAGCATGTGCGCGAGATTGAAGTGGCGCCGGAGGACCGCGCGCACTATTCAAAACGCACGATAGATTTTGAATACGATTTTCCGCACGGGTGGAAAGAGCTCTGCGGACTTGCGTATCGCGGCGACTTTGACCTGCGTCAGCAGATGAACGCGAGCGGCGTTGATCTGCACTATGTGGATGAAGATGGCGCGAAGTTTCTGCCGCACGTCATAGAGCCCTCGCTTGGGCTTGAGCGCGCTATTTTTGCGGTGCTTTTTGACGCGTATACCGAAGACGAGCTCGGCGGAGAGACGCGCGTGTATTTAAAATTAAAGCCCGCGCTTGCGCCGATCAAGGCCGCTGTCTTTCCGCTTCTTCGCAACAAGCCGGAACTCGTCAAGAAAGCGCGGAAAATCTACAAGTCGCTCCGCAAAAAAATCCCCACGACTGCCTGGGACGACAATGGCAACATCGGCAAACGTTATCGCCGACAAGACGAAATCGGCACGCCCTATTGCATCACCATTGACTTTCAGACGCTTGAAGATAACACGGTAACCGTCCGCGACCGCGACACGGGGACGCAGGAGCGAGTGGCAAGTGGCAAATTGACAGGATTCCTTAAACACAGTACGCTCGGCTGATATTCTTTTTTCGGTTATGGTGCCCTACGAACGAAAAACACTAGAGAGCGGCTTGCGCGTCGTCACGGTGCCGATGCCGTCAAGTTTAACGACAACGGTCTTGGTCTTGACCGCGACCGGCTCAAAATATGAGACAAAGCCGATTTCCGGCGTGTCGCATTTTCTTGAGCATATGTGCTTCAAGGGAACAAAAAAGCGTCCAACGGCCGCGGCGGTCTCCGAGGAACTTGATGGACTTGGCGCGCACTATAACGCGTTCACCGGGCATGAGTACACCGGCTATTTTGCGAAGGTGGAGAACCGTCTTTTACCACAGGTACTTGATGTAGTCGCGGACATTTTCTTGAACTCTGCTCTTTCCGCTGAGGAGATGGAAAAAGAGCGCGGCGTCATTATAGGCGAGATAGAGATGAGTGAGGACGACCCCCAGCGGCATGTCGTTGATATATTTCTGGAACTCCTTTACGGCGACCAACCGGCGGGATGGAACGTCGCAGGCACGAGAGGTTCAATCAAGAAAATGACGCGCGACGAAATGGCGGACTATCGCGCGAAGCATTACGTGGGCTCGGCAACGGTCGTCGTCGTCGCTGGCGCTATTGATAAAAAAACAATCTGGGACGATATCGGAAAAGCGTTTGAGGACGTTTCGCGTGACGGGAAAACGGATAAAGAAAAAATTAACGACAGCCAGCGCTCGCCGGCGGTAAAAACGTTTTTCAAAGACACAAGCCAGACGCACCTCCTCCTCGGGTTTCGCTCTTACAATGTCTATGACGAGCGGCAGAAAACACTCCGCCTGCTTGCTGCGGTTTTAGGCGGGGGCATGAGCTCGCGACTTTTCAAACGGGTGCGTGATGAAATGGGCGCGGGATATTATGTAAGCGCGGATAATGATTTTTTCACTGACCACGGCTTTTTTTCTGTCGCAACTGGCGTTGCCAATTCGCGGGTGAAAGAGGTTCTGCAGGCGATTCTTCAAGAGGCCGCCCGAATGAAGACGGAAGATATTCCGGCGCATGAACTGGAACGGACGAAAAACTTTCTCATTGGCGGGCTCTTCTCCGGTCTTGAAACATCAAACTCGCTCGCGACATTTTACGGCGGGAACGAAATTTTGGAAAAACCGTTAAAGACTCCGCAAGAAATCGCGAAAGAGGTGCGCAAAGTTACTGCGGAGGATATTCGCCGTGTCGCCGAGGAAATTTTCATGGAGAGTAAACTTAATCTTGCGCTCATTGGTCCCTATAAAGATGCGGCGGAGTTTCTTCCGCTACTAAGAATCTAGAAAATAGTCCGCCGGAGGCGGATCCTCCTTCGGAGGAAAAGTAGAAAATAGAATAGCCCCACGACTGTTTTTTGCCGCAGGGGTATAGTACAATAGTGTCTATGCAAAACTTCTCCCACATCACCATTACTACGGGGACGATTTTCAAGACGATATGTATCGGTCTCCTGTTTTGGCTTCTTTTTATCCTCCGCGACCTTGTACTCGTCGTTCTGGCGGCGGTCGTTATCGCTTCGGCGATAGAACCGTTTACCCGGTGGTTTATGAAATACCGTATTCCGCGCGTTCTCGCGGTCATCATTATATACGTTCTCTTAATAGCGTTTTTTCTCGGTTTGTTTTATTTCTTTCTGCCGCCGCTTTTGAATGACATTTCAGGCGCTCTCTTCACGCTCTCGCGTTATCTTGAGGGCGTTTCCTTTACTTCGCCTCTGGCGACAGGGGTAGAGGGCGAAGGAATCGTTGCCGAGCTCTCGCGCGAATTCTCTGTTGAAAGCGCGCTCACGCAGGCGCGCGGGGCGCTTTCTGTTTTTTCCGTTAGTTTTCTCCAGACGGCGAGCATCATATTCGGCGGCGTTTTTAGTTTTATTCTTATCCTTGTCCTCTCTTTTTATCTCACGGTTCAGGAGAGGGGGATAGAAAATTTTCTTCGCATTATTACACCGCTCAAATATGAACGATACATTCTTGACCTCTGGCAACGTTCCCAGCACAAGATAGGGCTTTGGATGCAGGGGCAGATGCTCCTCGGATTTATCGTCGGTGTAATCGTTTTTTTGGGATTGAACGTGCTTGGAGTGCGTCACGCGCTCTTCCTTGCGGTGCTGACCGCTCTGCTTGAGATTATTCCGCTTTTCGGTCCGAAGATTGCGATGGTGCCCGCAATTTTAATTGGATTTTTGGGAAGCGTGCCGCTCGGTTTTATGGTCTTTGGTCTTTATCTCATTGTTGACCAGTTTGAATCCCACCTTCTCTACCCCCTTGTCGTGCGCAAGATAGTGGGCATCTCTCCAATCATTGTAATTCTCGCTCTTATCATCGGGGGTAAACTTGCGGGGTTTCTTGGAATCATTCTTGCCATTCCGGTCGCCACGTCGCTTCTTGAAATGCTTTCTGATTTTGAAAAAGGAAAAGGAGAGCAGGCGCGGAGGATGGTGGGAGGAGCGTAATAGAAGATACCAATCTACGAATGTATACGAATGATACAAATAAATACTAATCCATTAAGCTCTAAATCCTAATATCTAAATCCTAAACAATATCAAAATCAAAATGTTCCAGATTCTTCCGCCGGAGGCGGATCCTCCTTCGGAGGAAAACACGTTTTGAATTTCGGTCATTGGAATTTATTTAGGATTTAGGGTTTTGAATTTAGGATTTCTATTTGTAGCCATTCGTTGCATTAGTATTCATTAGTATATTTGTATCTTATATTTTTAATGTACCGCTATATCACAACAACTCTGCCCTACGTCAACGCGAAACCCCACATGGGGTTCGCTTTAGAAATCGTGAAGGCGGATATTCTCGCCCGTTTTTGGCGCGAAGAAGGGCATGAGGTTTTTTTCAACACCGGCACGGACGAACACGGGCTTAAAATTTTCCGCGAGGCGGAAAAGGCGGGTCTTTCACCGCAACAGTATACGGACGAATACGCGGAGAAATTCAAATTATTAAAAGATGCGCTTAATTTGAGTTATACAAACTTTATACGTACGACTGACGCGCACCATATGAGCGCGGCGCAGGAGTTTTGGAAGCGATGCGCGGGGAACGGCGACATTTACAAAAAACTCTACAGAACAAAATACTGCATCGGTTGCGAACTGGAAAAGACCGATTCGGAACTCGTGAACGGGCATTGCCCCGACCACCCGAAAGAAGAGATAGAGATTCGCGAAGAGGAAAATTATTTTTTCCGCTTTTCAAAATACCAGAAGCCGCTCTTAGACCTCTATGAAGCGCGTCCCGATTTTGTTGTCCCCGACTTCAGGTTTAACGAAATAAAGGCGTTTGTCATGCGCGGTTTGGAGGATTTTTCCATCTCGCGGCTCAAGAGTAAAATGCCGTGGGGGGTGCCGGTGCCGGGGGATAAAGAACAGGTCATGTATGTGTGGTTTGATGCGCTCGTGAACTACATTTCCGCAATCGGATGGCCTGAAAACGAAGCGGAGTTCACAAAATGGTGGCCGGGGATGCAGATTGCGGGGAAAGATAATCTTCGTCAGCAGTCCGCGATGTGGAGCGCGATGCTTCTTTCCGCGGGGCTTCCGCCGCCTCAAACGATTCTCATAAACGGCTTCATTACGAGCGATGGGCAAAAAATGAGCAAATCGCTCGGTAATGTTCTTGACCCGCTTTATTTCGCGAAAGAATACGGCATTGACGCGCTCCGCTATTATCTCGCGCGGCATGTAAACTCGTTTGAAGACAGCGATGTCACGGAGGAGAAATTTCACGATGCGTACAATGCGAATCTCGCAAATGGTTTGGGGAATCTTGCCGCGCGCGTGATGACGCTCGCCGGAAAATATCTTGATGAGCCCGTCACCACGGATGCGGTTATTGAGGAATCAGTAAAAAGCGAATATGACAGCCATCTAAACAAATTTGATTTTAACCGCGCGATGGATGTTGTGTGGAAAAAAATTGGCGAGCTTGACCGTTTCGCGCAGGAAAATAAACCATGGGAAACGATTAAAACGAACGAAAGCAAGGCAAAGAAAGACATCATATATCTTGTCTCCGGTCTCGCCGAAATCGCGCGACTTCTTGTTTCCGCCATGCCCGCCACCGCAGAGAAAATAAAAGAAGCGGTGGCTACAAACACCGCACCCGAGCCTCTGTTTGCGAGAAAATGAAAGCGAAAACAAAAAACGCCCTTCGGTTCTAAAGAACCGAAGGGCGCGCGCGCCTATCCGTCAAAACGTTTTCCGAGCTGTTTTCGCGCAGTTGCCCCGATTCCTTCGAGGAAGAGAAAGAAAAGGCCGATTCCCCAGAAGAAAGTCACGATGAAGCCGAATGCCGGTGATTCTTTCCATAGATTCGGGCTTTCCTCGATGGGCTCGCCGGTTGCGACAATTATAATTGGCACCAGAAGCCATAGAGAAAGAAGAAAGCCGATGAGAAGATATATGACAAGAGCGACAAACCACCACATGGCGTCTCCTTGGAGGAAGTACGAGGCGACCTCTTTTCTTGCTTGATTAAATCACAAAGCAATATCAAAGTCAATTTTTATGAAATATATTGACGCCCATTCGCATATCCAAATGAAGGAGTACGACAGCGACCGCGATGCGGTGCTTTCACGCATGCGGGACGAGGACGTGGGCGCGATTGTTGTCGGCGTGGATTATGAGTCGTCGCGCG
>CAZYWN010000011.1:0-14574 GCA_964651525.1 uncultured Candidatus Saccharibacteria bacterium
GGATGCTCATTTTTCATGCGCGCGGCGTACGCCGCCCTTGCTTCTTCAGGGCAGTAATGGTTCGCATAGTCATACCGCCCTCCGCCGTCACCAACAAAAGTACAGCTGGGGCAGGAACACTGGTGCGCGGACTGCAGAGCCGGAATCCAAGGGATTTCCCCTCCGCACACGCCGCATTTGAGCGGTTCATGAATAAATGCCACTTTCTTCTCCTTGCTGGTGGGGAATAGAGATTATTACTGAAATCTATGATAAGCGTACTTTATGTTCAAAAAAAATCAATTCCGAACAAGTTACATTTGGTGCGCGGGAGAGGACTTGCACCTCCACGCCTTGCGGCATATGCCCCTCAAGCATACGTGTATACTGTTTCACCACCCGCGCATTTGACAGTATGTAGTATATAGTATTTTGTATATCGGGTAAAGCCCCGCCCCGCAATTGCGGGGCGGGGCTTTTTCTCAAAAAATCCGGAATGATTATTATTTTTCTTCCGCGTCGTTCTTTTCATTCGTGTCATTTCCTCCGAAGGAGGACCCGCCTTCGGCGGGCGATATTCGTGTATTCGTGTCGTGTTCTTTATACGAAACTGCCGCGAACTCCGCGAGTCCCTTCATCTTGCGGCGCGTATCTTTCGCCGACTTGTCGCGGATATAGTAGAGCTTCGCGCGGCGCACCTTCGCGCGGCGGACAACTTCAATTGTATCAATCACCGGAGAATAAAGCGGAAATATTTTTTCCACGCCAACTCCTGATGCGATTTTACGCACCGTAAAAGTGCCTCCGGCTTCCGTGCCGTGCTTTCGCGCAATAACAAGCCCTTCAAACGCCTGAAGGCGAGTTTTACCCTTCTCAAGAATCTTCTGCCATACGCGGACGGTATCACCCGAGCGAAGGTCAATCTTTGCGCGTTCTTCGGTGTTGATGGGGGAGAATTTCATAATTTAAGATTTATGATATAAGATTTAAGATTTTCCAAAACCAAAAAATAACGCAGAAAAAACTTTTAAAATCCTAAATCTTATATGTTAAATGCTAAATTACCTTACCACGTCCCTATTCTAAACGCAAGCCAGGGAACTTTTTCTTCGCATATCGCGCCATATCATCCGCCAAGGGCGCCTCAAGGCGCATGCGGTTTCCACTCGGCAGAGAGAGGTTAATCGCGAACGCATGGAGCGCGAGGCGGCCCATTTCGGGAGGGCATGGATACTTTGGCGCGTAGAGCGCGTCGCAGAGCACGGGGTGCCCGATTGCCTTCAGGTGCACTCGTATCTGGTGCGTGCGCCCTGTCTTTGGAAATACGGAAAGAAAACTTTCCTCATCATTCCGCGCTTCGGTTTTATAGAGCGTCCGCGACTCGCGCTTCTCGCCGCGCGCGGTGGGAAGCACCGACTTGCGGCGAAAATCCTCGGGGCTTCTCCCAATGGGCATATCTATTTCCCCTTCGCGCTGTTCCACTCTCCCGTACACGATTGTTTTATATTCTTTCTCAATCGTCCTGTCCTGAAATGATTTTTTAAGAAATTCAAAGACCTTCTGTGTCTTGGCAAGTACCAAAACGCCGGATGTGTCTTTATCCAGCCGGTGCACAATGCCCGGACGCGGAATCGGCGCGCCCTTTGGCGTCCGCATCGGCTCCCCCACTCCTTCCATTTCCGGGTACCGCGCAAGCACCCAATCGGCGACCGTGCCTCCGATGCGCTCGGCGGGCGGGGTTCCCTCCGCGCCGTGCACGAGCATTCCTGCGGGTTTGTTTATGGCAAGAATAGATTCATCTTCATATACAATAGTGGGTTCCATAATGTACTATCGTAACACAAAAAAGCCGACCCGCGCGAAGAAAATACGCGGGCCGGCAATGAATAAACCGACCGAAAAACGCGCCGGATGTCATTTCAATCTCCCTTCGGATGTGGTTTTTTTATTTTCCGAAATTGCGCTTGCGGCGCGCATACTCGGCAAGCACGCCCTGAAACTCCTCTTTGGTGAAGTCGGGCCAGAGCGTATCGCGAAAAATCAATTCGCTGTACGCGGATTCCCATAGGAGAAAATTTGAAAGTCGTATTTCTCCTCCTGTGCGCAAAATAAAGTCTGGATCGGGGAAGCCTTTTCGGCGCGAAGAGAGGTGCTTTTCAAAGTCACTTTCCTGAAACTTAACCAACAGGTGAGGATAGTGCCCCCATTGAGCCATAAACGAAAGCGCCGCCTGGAAAATGTCCGCTCGCCCGCCGTAGGAAAGCGCAAGCCCAAGATGGAAAAGCCCGTTCTTTTCTGTTTTTTTCTCCGCTTTTTTGACAAGCTTTTTAATATCTTTTGGGAGGCGCCTTTGGTCGCCAAGAATAGAGAGCCGCACGCCTTCGCCACAGAGCTCATCAATCTCGTTCCCGAGCGCGCGACGGAAAAGATCCATGAGGAGCGCAACTTCTTCCTCGCTTCTCTGCCAGTTTTCGGTAGAAAAAACATATGCAATGACGTGCGTAACGCCGGCATCCCGCGCCCACCCAAGAAATTCCTTGAATTTCTTGTAACCGGCGAAATGCCCGCCGCCACGCCTATTGCCGTCCAAGATGACGCCAATGCACTGCGGCGCTTCCTCAAATGAGCGGATTTCCATCACATCTCCTCCATAGCGGATGTTTGTGGTTTACGTCTTTTGCTAAAATACCACATAGATATCATGTTGTCCATACTCCTTCCCGATGCTATACTCTCCTTATGGAAAAAGGTGCTGACACGCATACTCGGGAAGAAACGACCCATCGCGCGAATGATTTTATAAAAGGTCTCGTTCCACGCGAAAACATGGCGACAGTCGTCGCACTCTACGGCGATTTGGGGAGCGGAAAGACGACATTTGTGCAATCCGCGGCGAAAGCGCTCGGCGTTGACGCGACAATCATCAGCCCGACGTTCGTCATTGAGCGCGTGTATAAATTAAAAAACCAGCCGTTTGAACATCTCATTCACATTGACTGCTATCGCATAGACGCAAGCAAAGAAATCGCGCTTCTCGGCTGGGACGAAAAAATCGCCAATCCGAGAAACCTTATTTTCGTAGAGTGGGCGGAGAGGATAGAGGGGATACTTCCCAAAGGCACGATAAGAATATATTTTGAACACGCGGGGGAAACAACGCGAAAAATAAAAATTCTAAATTCTAATTTCTAATTTCTAAACCCTAAACAATATCAAAACCTAAATGTTCTAAATTCAAAACAGGTGTTTCAGATTTTGAGATTAAAAAATTTGAATTTGTTTAGGATTTAGAGTTTAGAGCTTAGGATTTCTATTATTTTGTGTGAAACATCACGCTCAATGAAACAAATAAAACCAAAACGCCTTGTCTTAATAGACGCCCACGCCATCCTCCACCGCGCCTATCACGCGTTGCCTGAATTCACTTCACGGACGGGAGAACCGACGGGTGCCCTCTACGGTCTCTCCGCGATGGTGATGAAACTCATCAACGATTTGAAGCCGGACTATATTGTCGCGTGCTATGACATGGCGGGGCCGACATTCCGCCACGAAGCGTACGAACAATACAAAGCGAAGCGCCCAAAAGCCGAGGACGATTTGATTCTCCAAATGAACCGCTCGCGCGACATCTTCCGCGCGTTTGACATCCCCGTTTATGAAAAATCGGGGTTTGAAGCGGATGATGTTATCGGTACGATAGTAAAAGAGACCGAAAAAGAGTGCCGCGCGGGCGGACTTGAAGTCGTCATCGCCTCGGGCGACATGGACACGCTTCAGCTTGTCTCCGGAAAAAACGTTACCGTCTACACTCTTCGCAAAGGAATTTCCGATACCATCCTCTACGACGAGGGTACGGTGAAAAAACGCTACGGATTTCCGCCCGCGCTTGTCGCTGACTATAAAGGACTTCGCGGCGACCCGTCCGATAATATTATCGGCGTCCCCGGCATCGGAGAAAAGACGGCAACCGCGCTCATACAAGAGTTCGGCGACATTGAAACAATCTATAAGAAACTCAAAAAAAATCCTGATGAGTTTTTGGAGAAAGGATTCAAGAAAAGAATCGTGGAGATTTTGAAAGAGAACGAGGAGGAGGCGCTTTTTTCAAAAACACTCGCGACCATCCGCCGAGACGCGCCGATAGATTTCCAAATGCCCGCGGAAACATGGCGGGAAAGTTTTTCTCCTGAAAAAGTAAAGAAGCTTTTCCAAGAGCTTGATTTTAGGACGCTCGGCACGCGGGCCGAAAATCTTGTAACAAAAAAAGCCGCCGATGAAACATCGGAGGAAGAATTCCCCGAAAAGTTGCCGCTTGGGCGACCTTCCGAAGAGGCGGGAGACGATATCCTTCGTGAAACAGCGCTCGCCGTGTGGGTTCTTGACTCAAACAACATCGCTCTTGGGAAAGAAGGCGTCTTGGAATTCACGGGGAAGGAAACGCTTGCGGACGCGCGCGCGCATATCCTGTCGCTCTTGAAGAATCAAGGAACGCTTAGCGTCTATACGGACATGGAGCTTCCGCTCATTCCCATTCTCCTTTCCGCGGAAAAACAGGGCATTTTGATTGACGTCCCGTACTTGAAAGAACTCTCCGCGAAACTGCATACGGAGCTTGAATCGCTTTCCCAGAAAATATGGACGCTCGCGGGAACGCGCTTCAATATCAACTCTCCGCAACAGCTGGGACAGATTCTTTTTGAACATCTGAAACTGGAACGGAAAGGCATCAAGAAAACCGTCGGCGGCGCCATTTCAACGCGCGAGTCGGAGCTCCAGAAACTGAAAGGTCAGCATGAAATCATAGAAGTGCTTTTGCGCTATCGTGAATTGCAGAAACTTCTTTCCACCTACATTGATAACCTTCCGGAGATGGTGGATGCCGATGGCCGTCTTCACACAACATTCGTCCAGACAGGCACCACGACGGGGCGGCTTTCTTCGCAGAATCCCAATCTCCAGAACATCCCGATTAAAGGAGAGTATGGACGCGAAATCCGCCGCGCGTTCGTCGCGGAGAAAGGACACACGCTTGCCGCGTTTGATTATTCCCAAATTGAGCTTCGCGTTCTGGCGATTCTTTCAAAAGATAAGCGGCTTCTTGAAACGTTTGAGAAAGGGAAAGACATCCACGCGGCAGTCGCCTCGTCCGTGTTCGGCGTTCCCGAAGCGGAGGTGACGAAGGAGATGCGCCGGAAAGCAAAGGTGATAAACTTCGGTATCCTCTACGGCATGGGCGTTACCAGTTTGCAGAAAAGTTTGGGCGGCACGCGCGAGGAGGCGCAGATTTTTTATGATAATTATTTCAAAAGATTTCCCGAGGTCACGCACTTTATAGAAGACACGAAGCGAACCGCGACAATCAAAGGATATACGGAGACATTGTTCGGGCGGCGGCGGTATGTAGAAGGATTGCGCTCGCCTATCCCCTATATCCGCGCTGGAGCAGAACGGATGGCGGTGAACGCGCCGATTCAAGGCACTGCCGCGGACATTATTAAAAAAGCGATGCTCGCTGTGGATGCCGCTCTCCAAAAAGAAAACCTCGCAACGCGCGCGCACCTTGTTCTCCAAGTGCATGACGAATTGATTTACGAAATTGAAGACGAGGCGCTCGCGCGCGCGCTTCCCTTGATACAAAAAGAAATGGAGGGGGTCGTTCATGAAAAAATCCCGTTTGGCGTCAGCGTCGCGCACAGCAAGAATTGGGGAGAAATTTAAATGAAAGATACCAATATACAAATGAGTACGAATGCAACGAATGAATACGAATACCGAGGATGCCACATTTGCAGCCATTAGTATTATTCGTATATATTCGTAGATTGGTATCTTGTATTTTATGCTTTATTTATTCACCGGCTCGGATAAAGAAAAAGCGCGGGGGAAATTCCGCGCGGATGTGAACGCGCTCCGCGCGAAAAAGCCGGACGCCTCGTTTGTTGAGATGGACGAGCTGTCGTTTTCCTCCGCGCGGATTCTAGAACTTCTTGCGACGCGCGGAATGTTTGAAAAAGCGGTTATCGCCGCGTTCAGAAATCTTTTGAATAACGAGGAAGCCGCCGCGTTTCTCGCAAAAAACGCGAAAGGGCTCGCGTCGTCGGAAAACGTCTTTTTGGTGTGCGAAGAGGACGCGACGAAAACCGCCCTTGCCCCCTTGGAAAAACACGCGGATAAAGTGTGGCGCTTCACGGCGCAAGCGGCGCGCAAAGAATTTCCCATCGTTTTCCCGTTCGCCGAAGCGTTTCTCGCTCGCGACAAGAAAAAAGCGTGGATTCTTCTTCAAAGAATACTCTCCGAAAATATCCCGCCGGAGCAGATTTTCGGCGCGCTTTTCTGGCAGGTAAAAACCGCGGCGCTCGTAAAAAAAGCGCAAAAAATGAACTCGGTCGGGGCACTCGGGCTGAAACCGTTTGTCCAAAGCAAGGCGGAACGCCTGTGCCGCGGCTATTCCGAGCAAGAGCTCACGGAACTTCTTGGAGAAATCGTTGGCCTCTACCATTCCCGCGAAGAAGGCGGCCTAGAACCCGCGCTCGCGCTGGAGCGGCTCGTATTGCGATAAAACAAGAAAGCATACGGCGCTACGCGCCTAATCAACGAAGCAAATCTGTTTCGTTGATTTTTTGTTTCTTTGCTTCGTTGTTTTATTGCTTCGTTGCTTCGTTTTCTTCTTGCCGCGCGATAAGTGTCCGCAAAAGCTCATTCGCATCAATAGAGCGCGAATTGTCCTGCATAAACTGGAACAATGCGAGTATCATTTTCTGAATTTCTGAGTTTCTGATTTCAATGATAATTCCTTCATTCAACGCCAAAAGATAAAGAGATTTTTTGAATATAAACATCTGGCTGCCGTGCTCAAAATATTTCGGGTCAATAACGTTGAAACGCGTCGTTCGTCCTTCAAAATCCTTTGCCCACTCCGCTCCAAACTTTGCCGTCTGTTCTTCAAACCAATTTTCGGGAGCAATCGCCTCAACAATGAGGCGGTTGTTTTTTATTGCACGATTGAGACGGTTTGTTTCGGCTACGGAAAAATATTTTTCCCAGCCGATATTTGAGACGGACCCTTGGTAACCATACAACCGCTCCCCCTTATTTTCTTCTATAATCTCATGGAGAAGGGTTTTTATCGCTTTCTCGCCACGATGGATGACGATTGTCGCGTCCGCCTGCCCGTACACTTCTTCGCGCCCTTCTGGAATGCCTAAAAGCGCGTGTTTTGCATCAGCGATAGCGCGGTCTATATCGCGCTCTTCGCTAACACGCCAGCGTTTTTTGCCATCATGCGTGTGATATTCTGCAAGTCCCCTCTTTTTCAGGTTTTTCAGGATTGCATATACGGCAGGGCGTGATACCCCCGTTTGTCGGGCCAGTAAAAGCGGCGTATTCGCGTCGCCACGGAGCGCCAAAAGCGCCTTTTCTTCTTTGTCGCTTAGCCCAAGAGCCCTTAATTTGTCGTCTTTTTTCGTTGCCATGCCTCAAGTATAGCAAAATCCATCCTATCTGTAAAGTTTTTTAGACAGATTGTAATACATAAAACTTCTTGATAAATAAGGAATTTTTGCGGGAAATATTCAAATACAATACAAATTTTTTACTGTCAATGCCGTACGTGGTAAAATATAGGCAGAAGAAGTCCCTTGAAGCACACCTGAACAGAGAGGGGAACATCATGAACGGACTGATGCGGTTGTGGAAAGCAAACATGTTGACAACGATTTTGCAAGCGGTAGTTGCGGCGGGGTTCTACTATATCACCGTGACTTCGCCGCGCGGGAAGACGGAAGGAAGCGTCGAGCATGTCATTTTCACGCTTTTTGAGCTCCTTCTGGTTTCGCTTTTGGCGGGCATGCTCGTAAGCACCGCGATGATAATGGATAGGAAAACTCATGAGAAAGAGAAGGGCCGGTTCACGGACCTACTCTTCGTGTATCCGGGCTGGGTTTCCGTCTTCGCGCTCTTTTGCGCTCTCTGGGCCGTTATGGCAGGCGCGTATGGAGCGGAAACATATTCCGTATTCGTTAAGGGGTGGAAATCCGGTGGTATTGGCGCCTTTCATGCGGCCTTTGACGTTTTCACGTTTCTGTTCGCCTTCTTGTGCTACGGCGGCATGTTCGCATTCCTGGGCATCGGCAGTTTCGTCTGCGTCCTCAAGGCGGCGGACGAAAACAATGCTCCGCGGTGGGTATATGGCGTAGCCGCCTTGCCCTTCGGCGCGGGTGTCATTGCGGGCGGCGCGCTCATCCTCACATACAACATACTCACCAGAAAATAAGGAGAACCTCATGAAACGCGAAACGCTCTCAATCGTTCTCTCGTGCATGCTTGGCGCCTTTATCGGCGCGCTCGTGGCGCTCCAGCTCGGCGGATACTTCTGGTTCATCGGCGCGATTCTGGGCGGCGCCGTCGCCTATATAGCGGTGGATTTCCGCGATTGGGCCGCCGCCTTCCGTTACGCCTGGCGGCGAACCATCGCTTGGCGGCCATACTCGCCATACTGGAAGACGCTCGGCGTGGCGCTCGTCTCCGGAATCTGTGTGATGCCGACTATCATAGCCGCGACATATCTGCTCATCGTCTTCGTGGCGTTTGCGAGTGGAGTTAGGGGCCACGACTTTAGCGTCATTCTCACCGGCCCACTCGTTGCGTACATCTCGCTATTTCTGGCATTCATGCTTGGTGCTTTCCTCGCGCTCCCCGAAGTGCTCCAGTCAGTCAGCTTCAATCTTTATGAAGTACGCGAGAAACTCATCGGGAGAACGCCGACCCGTAAAGGATATAAAGCAAATCTTCTCGCTTTCCGGAAAAAGTGCTGGGGTGTTGCGAAGTGGGGAAACCTCGCAAGCGTCCTCTTTCTCTCGGTATTCGGCGTGGTGGGAGGCGTGGTATACTGCATCATCAAAGCACCGCGTATCACGGCGGCAACATGGCGCGGCGGCAAGGTGGCAAGCATTCTTTTCTTCGCCTTCGCCCGATACATGTTCCTCTACGCGCATTCAAGCCGGCGCGTGCTCTGCTTCACAGACGCCGCGCTCGGCGCCGCGGCGGGGTATCAGTTCGGCAGTGCGCTCGCCGGTGCAGTGATTGGCGGCGCCCTCGGGCTCCTGAACTACGAGCTCGTCTCGGTGCGCTGGCTGGGGCTTGCGCCATACCGTGCGCGGAAATAGCTTCTGTTCTTTTTTCTTTTCCTTACACCGCCGTGTCAAGGTCCGTCATACGGATCAAACACGGCGGTTTTTTTATTTTTTAGCGTTTTCTCTTTTTTTTGCTTCGTTGTTTTGTGGTATAGTATATTCATGCGGCTCAATCGGTATCAGATAGAACTTGTATCAAAGTATTTCGCCGATTTGTCTAAAATCATAATCGCGTCGGTGGTAATCGTTTATTTTGTCCCTGCACAAGGAGCCGTTGTGACGCCTTTGGTTTTTCTTGTAAGCATAGTGGTCGCTATTTCGTGCATCTTGATTGGGGTTTCCCTGTCAAAACAACTTATATGAATTTTCTTTTGGTTTTTTATTTAACTATCGGATTTTTTGCCACGGCATTTTATATCTGGGCAGTAAATCATAAAGAATAATATTTACTATGGAATGGACCTATACTTCGTTTGAGATATTTGGTGTTGTCGCCTCGCTCATCATGCTTGGCGTTATCTTCTTTTATAGACCTAAAAAACGAAAGAACAGCGAACTTTCTTAAAAAGAGTATGCTTTCCATCTTCCCCACCCTACTTGCCTACGGGCTTTTCGCGCCGTTTATCATACGCATCGCGCTCGGCGCGCTTTGCGTGTATGGCGCGCTCACGCTCGCGAACGCTGACCTGCGCAAGGAAAAACACTCCCCCTATCTTTGGGGTGTACTCATACTCCCTGCGATAGTAGGAGGAGCGTTCGTCCTCACGGGGTTTTTCACACAAATCGGCGCGCTCATACTCATGGCGCGCATCGCGCTTGAAATCTATACTGTGCCGACGAAGCGTACTACTTGCATTCTTGCTTTCGTTATGGCGCTTTCGCTCCTTTTTTCCGGCGCGGGCTTCCTCGCGTTTGATTTGCCACTCTAGTGCCACGGCACTCGCAGAACAACGCAGATAGTAATGCAGAAAAAGACGCAGAAAAATCAAAAAACCGCCAGAAGGCGGTTATTTAATGCCCTCAGCAGGATTCGAACCTGCGACCGTCTCCTTAAAAGGGAGCTGCTCTACCGACTGAGCTATGAGGGCATGGAGGATTACATCATTTAAGCACATATTTTCTAATTTCTCCAGTTTCCGCACGTTTTTAATGACTTTTCCAGTTTCCAGCGTCTAGTTTTCTAGAATCCAGAGTTATCCCCACCCTTCCCCTTGCGCGGGTGAAGCGGCGCGCGGTATGATTAAAAAGGATAGGAATAGAACCTCCTGAAGACAACGTGTCCCGCGTCAAGGGTTATCACTCGGTTTCTTTCTAGGGATTCTCTTCCATACAGTTCTTTCTGCTCCTTTACCCACAATCTAATATACAAAACATGTAAAATCCATGTTTGAAGGACCACCTCTCTGGCTGGTCCTTCTTTTTTTATGTGTCTTCCCTGTATTTCGACAACAATGTATTTTTTATTCGCATGTGCGACATTCGTAGAGTCGCATTCCCCTTTTCCGACTCGATGTCGGAAAAGGGGAAGACGCACAAAAAAGCGCCTTTTTACGGGCGCTTTCCTTTTTTCACGAGAACAGCCACTGATTCAAGTTCATCCGCTGCCGGATAATTACTCCCTCCGGCGCCGCAGGCGACTACGATACTGAATACTTCCTGCATGGTGAGCATCGGCAATGGAAACACAACCTCGTTCCGGAGCGTATGGATAAACCCCGTGGTGAAATTGGGCGCTGTCGGTTCAAAACACCGGCAATACCCTTCCCGTGGATAACCGACAACGAACCCCATCTTCTCCGTGTTTTCCCTTCCTTCAGGAAAAAATATCGCCGACGAGATGAATATCGTCTTCTTGTTCTTGAAAATAGATGAAAATTGAGAAAGAGCGTCCCGTAAGAGCGAATAGCCGATAACAATTCGCTCTACCGGTTTTTCCACAAACCGCCCGAGGCGCGTTTTGGCAAGTACCCCAATGGAGAAACACAACGCGAGCGCGATTGAGAACTCAAGCCCTTTCGCGACATACTCGTTTAAGGCGACTCCCATTGAGGCAATCTTTACCAACGGCCCCGTAATGAGCGATATCGTATTGAGGAGCATATTCAAAAGCGCAAAAGGAAACGACACCGAAAAAGCGATGATGAAGCCCCCTATCAAAGACGCAATGAAAAAATCCTTGATTCTTCGCATCTATGGCCTTCCTGCGATTGTGAAAAACAGGGTTGACATCTGGGGTTATGTATAGCACATTTCCCGCGTGTTGGAAACAACGCCCCCAACGGGCGTCACGTCGCGTTCCCGTCTTAAATTCGTATGTGCGACATTCGTAGTGTCGCATTCCGTTTTTTCGGACTCGATGTCCGAAAAAACGGAAGACACAAAGAAAAACCTCTCCCGCGTGAGCGAGAGAGGTTTTCTGTCTGCAGACAGTTGAGACGGGTCGTAAGAGAAATTACTGCCCTTCTACTGCTGGCACCTCTGCGGCACCGTCAACGGCCGCGTCAGCCGCTGCCGCTTGGTCAGCCACGGCGTCCAAGGAGTTGTCCGCCGCAGGCGCTGCGTCGTCTTTCCCCATGAGGAAATATCCCCCGAGGACGACCAACGCCAAAACCGCAAAAATAGCAACGTTGCGATTGAGAAGTTTGTCCATACTGAAAAACGATTTATATTATGTAGAGTTAAACACTACTCTTATCGACCCTTAAATCCGGATTTGTAAGGATTCGTTGTTAGTATAGCAAAAAACATTCTTCATATGCAAGTTATACACAGGAAAGCAGCGAAGCAATAAAGCATACGGCGCTTCGCGCCTAAGCAAAAAAGCAAATCGCTTCTTTGTTTCGTTGCTTCGTTGCTTTATTGCTTCTTTGCTTCATTGCTTTATTCCAAATTCAGGCCTTAAATGCTTCAATACCCAAATGGGACAACAACAAAAAGAAATCAGGCGAGTATATGTCATATTGCACAACATCCGTAGCGTTTTGAACGTCGGCTCTATCTTCCGCACCGCGGATGCGGCGGAGGTAGCGAAAATATATCTTACTGGATTTACACCCGCGCCGATTGACCGATTCGGACGAAAAAGAAAGGACTTTGAAAAATCCGCGCTCGGCGCGGAAAAAACCGTTGTATGGGAACAAAGAGAAGATTTTTTTCCTCTTCTTAACGAATTAAAAATGAAAGGGTTCCTCGTTATAGGGATTGAGCAAGCGCCAGAGGCGAAGGACTATAAAGAAATACGCGCGGAGTCCCCTCTTGCGTTTGTATTTGGTAACGAAGTCACGGGGCTTCCGCCGGAAGTCCTTTCCGTGTGCGATGAAATCGCGGAAATCCCGATGCGCGGCAAAAAAGAGTCGCTCAATGTCTCCGTCGCCGCCGGCATCGCGCTTTTTAGGATGCTTGACATTTGACAAATTAAGCGGTAGCATACTCGCAGACTCCAAAAACTTTCACAACGAGAACACAAATGGACATTTTTGCCTTTTTGCTCGCTCCTATCGCTTTCGGCGCTTTTTTCGGATTTGTTTTCAGTTTTGTCCCTTCCATCGTCTTCCTTGTGCTTGTGTCGGCGGTCGGCGGCGGCGGCGCGTTCTGGGTTTTTGTTGCATCGTTCAATGAAGCGCAGGGCATCTTTATCGGCTTCCCCGTTCTGCTTATGGGCTTCGGTTTTGTCGCTTCGCTCTGGATTACCTACGCCATCAGAGCACGCTGTTCCTCTCGCGCTTAAACCGCGCTTCTCATCCTAAAGCGCGCGGCGGGACTTTGTCCCCGCCGCGCGCTTTTTTTTTCCAAATCCCAGTTTCAGTTTTCCCTTTGCCTCTTGCCTGCCCCGTATCGGGCTTGCTCTGGTTCGGGGTCGCTTGTTTCTTGTCTCTCATTTTCCCCTAACGCCTATCCCCTAGACCCTAGTGGCTAGTCCCTAGTACGACACCGAATCCACCACTTTCCCGCTTTCGTCCAAGAGAAGTATCGTCTCGCGTTCCGCCTTCCACAGTTCCTGGTCCCGCCCTAAAAACACGCGCCATTCGGTGCTATAGAAATCGGGGTCGCTTTTGTGCGTATCCACACACGCGCCGTAGTTTATGTTTTCCCCGACATATTCCTGGCAGAGCGGATCGTTTGAAAACGAGAGCGGGAGCGGCTGTACTTGCGCTTCGCATCTTCCAATTTTCTCAATATAGTTCACGCACGCGTCCGTAAGCCCGTTCGGTCCGGACGGTAGGTTCTCGTCTCTTGGATACGGACAATTCAAAGGAAGCCACGGGGAGAAATCCTGAAACTCCTCAAAATACCCCGTGCACAAGTTGAGACGGAATGAATATCCTTTAGGAGACCGCCCCGTCGTAATGAATGCGCGCCCGCCTGGCGAGAGATATATCGGCTGTTCCGGATTCATGCTTCCGGAAATAGGCGTGTATACGCCAGTGCCGATACCGGCGCTCTTTCCCGTTACGGAACTTTTCAGAGTCCACCCGCTGATTCTTATCGGCTGCGTGTTTGTCCGCGGAGCGCGGATTTCCACATATTCGCGGGTAGCGTCAGCGATGCGCGCGTTGCCTTTGCCGTAGAAAGAGACCGTGTTCCCCGCAGGCGACTTTTCAATAGTTTTTCCGGTCGTCGGGTCTTTCGTTCCCACGGGTTTCGGAATGTTGTAGGTCTCCCCCGTTCCTATAGGGGGTGGCGGCTTAAGAAAAGGGTCTTTGACACGCGGACTCCACGGCCCTCCGGCGGCAAACCAGAGTACCCACAAGAGCGCGAGAGCGAAGATGACAAATTTGAGTAAATCCATGAAAATGAAAGATGCCAATCTACAAATAAATACTAATGCAACGAATGAATACGAATATACGATGTGTAACATTCGTAGTTATTTGTATCATTCGTACTCATTCGTATATTTGTATCTTTTATTTTACCACGTTTTTCAACGCGCTTCGCGCGATTTCGGCGTCGCTCCAGGGGATTTTCGTTCCATTGGGGCCCATAATATACGGGTCGGTCCCCTTTCCGGTGATTAAGACAACATCACCCGCTTTCGCGCGGCGTATCCCCTCCTCTATCGCTTTTTCTCTATCAAGAATCTTGTAAATGTTTGGATTTTGGGCTTTGGGTTTTGGGTTTTGCGAGAACCCTGAAGCGACCTCTTCCATAATCGCTTCCGGGTTCTCATCATACGGGTCTTCGTTGGTCAAGATAATCTCATCACAATGCTCCGCCGCGATACGTCCTAGTTCCGGACGCTTCCACTTGTCCCGTCCGCCGCCGCACGCGCCAAGCACGCATATTTTCCGCGCGGCAGGAAACGCTCCGTAGAGATTTTCCAACGCATCCGGCGTATGCGCATAGTCAACATAAACGCTAAATCTCTGCCTCTGGCGCGCGCTGGAGCCCATTGGCAACTCCACTTTCTCAACACGGCCGGGGGTTCCCTTAAACTTTTCCGCCGCCCTTTTTATCACCG
>CAZYWN010000012.1:0-14431 GCA_964651525.1 uncultured Candidatus Saccharibacteria bacterium
TGGTCGGCGTTTTTGATGACATCCATATTGTGCTCAATAATGACAACGGTGTTTCCGCTATCAACGAGGCGGTTCAAAATTTCCACAAGCTTCGCGACATCTTCGTAGTGAAGCCCGACAGTCGGCTCATCTAATATATAGACGGCTTTTGAAAGAAACGGGCGATAGAGTTCGGATGCGATTTTTATCCGCTGTGACTCCCCTCCCGACAAGGTCGTTGACGGCTGGCCGAGTTCAAGGTAGCCAAGCCCCACATCCGAGAGCGACTTAAGGCGGTCGGAAATCGCGGGGATATCTTCAAAAAACGCGAGCGCCTCCTCCACGGTCATTTTGAGCACTTCATAAATACTCTTTTTTTTGTATTTCACCTCAAGCGTCTCTTTTTGAAATCGCTTGCCGCGGCAGACATCGCAGGTCACATACACGGTCGGCAAAAAATGCATTTCTACGGCAATGACACCATTCCCCTCACATGCTTCGCACCGCCCGCCCTTTACATTGAAAGAAAATCTCCCCGCCTTCCATCCGCGCGCGCGGGCTTCGGCGGTTTCCGTAAACAAATCGCGGATATGCGTAAATGCTCCCGTGTAGGTTGCAGGGTTTGAGCGCGGCGTCCGCCCTATCGGCGACTGGTCTATCATAACGGCGCGGGACACATACTCAGTCCCTGCGAATGACGCGCAGTTATAGACATCCGCCGAGCGATAGCGCCGGTCAAACCGCGCCTGCAAATTTTTGTGCAACACTTCGTAGACGAGAGACGATTTTCCCGAGCCGGACACGCCGGTTACCGCCACGAATTTCCCAAGCGGAATATCCACGTCCATATTTTTTATGTTGAATACCGATGCTCCGCGGATTTGGAGCGCACCTTTGTTTGTCGTGCGCCGCTTTTCGGGCTGGGAGATTTCCTTGTCGCCCCGCAGATAATCAAGCGTTACCGATTGGTACTTTTTTTTATCGGAAAGCAACTCCTCCATGTCTCCCGCGACGACTATCTCGCCGCCGTGAATCCCCGCGCCGGGGCCAACATCCACCAGATAGTCGGCGGAATACATCGTGTCCTCGTCGTGCTCAACGACAAGCACGGTGTTGCCAATGTCGCGGAGGTCTTTCAATGTTTTCAAAAGCCGGTCATTGTCGCGCGGGTGGAGGCCGATTGTCGGTTCGTCCAACACATAAAGCGCGCCGACAAGTTTTGAGCCGAGCTGGGAGGCGAGGCGTATCCGCTGGGCTTCCCCGCCCGACAAAGTGTTCGCGCGGCGGTCAAGCGTCAGATATTCAATCCCCACATCAAGCATGAAGCGCAGGCGGTCTTCTATCTCGCGCAAAATCACCTTTGCAATCTCTTTTTCTGTTTTTGAAAGATGCAGGTTTTTGAAAAACTCCGCCGCGTTTTCTATGGAAAGCGCGGTGACCTCAACAATATTTGCGCCCTTGTCTTTCTCCGTCTCCCCCAACCGCACCTGAAGCGCTTCTTTGCGAAGACGGGCGCCAAGGCAGTCGGGGCATGGCTCGGTGCCAAAAAAATGCCGCGTACCGAGGCCGTTGCACGCTTCGCATGCGCCATAGGGCGAATTGAAAGAAAAAAGCCGCGGCTCAATTTCGGGGTACGAAAAACCGTCGTAGGGGCAGACGAACCGCGCAGACACGAGTTCGTCGGTCGTCGCGCCGGACTTGCCCTCCGTAGATTTGGCGGAGGAGGGCGCTTCAATGCGCACGAGCCCGTCCGATTCGGTGATAGCCCGTTCTATTGACTCCGCGAGCCGCTCGCGGAGTTCCGAACCGTGCTCTTTGAATTCCGAAAGATAAAACTCGTCCACGAGCGCATCTATCGTGTGCCGTTTATTTTTCTCCAAATCAATCCGCTCGCGGAGATTTTTTAACGCGCCGTCCACGCGCACCTGCGCATACCCTTTGCCGAGCAGGTCGTAGAGAAGTTGGTAGTATTCCCCTTTCCGCCCGAGGACGACCGGCGCATAAATGCGCACCTTGGCGTCGCTATACGGCACATCAAGCACGCGCTTCGCGGTCGCGCCACTATCAAGCTTTTCTATTTTTTCAAAAACAAGTTCTATGATTTCCTCGTTTGAAAGTTTTTTGATGACGCGGTCGCAGATGAGGCAGTGCGCTTTCCCCACGCGCGCGAAAAGCACGCGGAGGTAGTCATAAATCTCCGTGATTGTCGCAACAGTGGAGCGCGGATTACCGGATGCCGATTTTTGGTCTATGGAAATCGCGGGCGAGAGCCCTTGTATCTCATCAACATCCGGCTTTTGCATCTGGCGCAAAAACTGCCGCGCATATGCGGAAAGCGACTCCACATACCGCCGCTGTCCCTCGGCGAAAATAGTATCAAACGCCAAAGACGACTTCCCCGAGCCGGAAAGCCCCGTGATGGCGATGAGTTTGTTTCGCGGCATCTCAACCGTGATGTTTTTCAAGTTGTGCGTCCGCGCGCCTTTGACGATGATTTTCCCCGAATTTTCAGAATTTATTTTACTCATATAGAAATGCCCCGCGGAATTGCGCGAGGGATAGGGTGTCTCAATTCAAATTGTCTGACGAACGAGTCAACAGAAAACAGAGTAGCACGGAATTATGGAAAAGAAAAGCCCTTCGTAATGGAGGGTTTTTCTTGTTTGTGGATAAAGCACCGCAAGGACAGGCCTTGCGGTGCGTATGGTGTGGATAAACGGGGGTAAGGACGGGCCTTGAGGTTTTGTGTGGACGGGAGAATGGACGCGTGTTAATCTAAAAAAAGATACTGCGCAAACACAAGGTAAATGAGAGAAAAATAATGAGGATACGAAAGAGCGCGCAAGTACTGCTCATGGCGACTGTATGGACCGCTGTCGCAATCGCCTCGTTTGTGTCATGGGCGTATGCGAACGTGATTTTCATCCCGCCGTTTATCGCGACTCTTATGCTCGCTGCCGCGCCCTTTTGGTACCTCGTGAGCTACATGCACGCGCGCGAAGAACGCAAAGAAAAGGAGACGCGCGAAAAACGTCTCGCGCGCTGAACGAAAAAAAATAACCCCCCGAACGAGACTGCTCTCGTTGGGGGGGTCTTTTTTTGATGCGCGCCTACTTCACACAAGAGATGACGCGGTGCGTTCTGTCATAAGAGATGAGTCTGCCGCCAAACGGCCTCGCGCTAATGGACCATCCGGTTTTACGGAAATTGTCTCTCCAACCACCTTTGTTCCACACCACTTCAACAACCCACAATGAATGGTCCGCGCCGAACATGAAAAGAAAGTTGGAGTCAAAAACTGCCAAAACTCCATCTTCACCGTTACGCTGCGCGCGAAGCGCCTCCCACAGATGGGAAAGCTTCACCTCATGCCTTTCTCCGAGTTCCCAGAAAACCCGCGGGGCATAAGCATCATAAACCAAATGTCGGGCAAGCGTTACTGGCGCCACGTCTTCTTCAATGAGCGGAAGAAAGCGCTGTTTGAAACAACCCCCGAAATCGCTGATTTTCACCGGAGCCGTTGAGGACATGTCCACTTTGAAGTGCCTGCGCACCTCAAAAGGGTTTTCCCCCACTACCTGCAGGGATTGTTCAAGATCAAAGCGCACTCCGCCATGCGTTTCTTCCGCCCATGGGTTTTCGCCGCGAAGAAATTTGGCATACCCTTCAAGCCATTTTTCTCCTTCGCGACCACGGAGTTTTTTGTCAAAGTCCATGCGGAGTCCGTCTAGTTTGCGGAGTCCGTCACCGAGCGTGATGTCTTTCACGGTCAGCTCCTCTACTGGTTTTACCACTCTTCTTGAAGAACATTCCCCAAGAATAAAACAGAATAACACATTTTGAAGGTATCGCAAACCTGTGGATAACCCACCTCAAGGCCAGGCCTTGCGGTGCGTGGAGTGTGGATAAATGGGGGCAAGGACGGGCCTTGAGGTTAGGCGCGATTTGACAAGTTGTGTACATTTTGCTATTATGTAGGTCTTGTCAACCGAATAGAAGGAGAGGCGCAAGAAACATTGCCCACTTCTTCTGTTCACAACAGAAGGAGAAGGCAATGTCGCAATGCATGTGGTGCGGGTACTACCATGGCGGGCACGCCGCGGGATGCCCGAGTAATTTTCCGGCAAACTCGCCGGAAAGAAACATGTATCGCGCCGGACGCCAAGACGGGAGGAGCGGAAACGCGGAAGCATTTCCAGAAAACTCATCCTACGCGCTCGGGTTCCGCGCAGGCATCGTCGCGCTTGAAGAAGCGCAAAACGGCTTTGACCCACGCTTCGCGTAACCAACAACAAACTAACAATCCCCCGAACGAGCACGCTCGTTCGGGGGATTTTTTCTGCCTGTGTATAACCCACCGCAAGGCCAGGCCTTGCGGTGGGTGGAGTGTAGATAAACGGGGGCAAGGCCTGGCCTTGCGGTTTTAGGAGTTTCGGATGATGTAGCGAAGCGCAGGAATGGACGCCGCGATGCCAATGACGAGCGACACCAAGAGCGCCGTGTCGCCGTTCATGAAAGGGGCGCGGTCAAGGAGCGTCCACAACCCGCGGAATATAAAGACGGACGCGACGATGAGCGAGACCTCCGCCACCACCAATTTTTTGCTTTTCGGTCCGGTACGCATTTTTGTTATGCACTTATTATATCAAACAATCCCCGCCGCGTCTGACGCGGCGGGGCGGGGGCAGGGGCAAGGTCTGCAAGGTTATTACACCATATTTTTTAGAAATTAAGCGGGGGTGTCCCTATTTTCCTATTTAGCTTGTCGGAACATAATCCCGGAACAGCGCAAATGCTTGGTGATAAATTGAGTCGACGAGAACCTCCGCCTCTTCCACTGGAACCTCTTTTCGCAGGAGCATGAGGCGTACATTCGCGCGGATTCGCGACTTTATGACCTCACTATTTGACCAGTCAACCGCCAGGTCGCGTTTGACGACCGACACAAGTTCTTTGACAAATGCCTTGAACTCGCCGTTCTGCGCTATTGAATGCTTCCCCTGCGACATAAGGTCATAAAACGCGGCTTCTTCTTCGGTGAGTCCAGTATCCCGCAGCGCAAGCTCTGTTTTCTTTATTTCCCTTGCAAGCTCAACGAGACGCTCAATCACTTTGCTTGAGTTAATAATGTTGTTTTCGTATTCCTCAATAATTTGTTCCAAAAGCCGCATGAGCGTCTCGTATCGGGTTACATTCTTTTTCATTCGCAAACGCAACTGGTCATTCAATAATTTTTTCAAAACCTCAATGGCAAGATTTTTGTATTTGAGGTTTTTTACTTCCTCCAAGAATTTCTCGTCAAAAATTGAGATATCCGGCTTGCCACCGTTTTGCATCTTGAGAATATCTATCACTCCTTCGGCGGCAACGCTTTCCGCTATTAGTTCCCGAATCGCCGTTTCTATGCGGCTATCTGTGGCCGGAAGTGCCGTTCCCGTTTCAGAAAACTTATTGACTGCGCGCTTGAGCGCGCGAAAAAACTCCACATCGTCGCGTATTTTATTCGCCTCCGCGTGCGGCATCGCAAAACCAAAAAGCTTTGAGAGCGCCTCCGTTTCGCGCAAAAACCGCATTTTCCGCTCTTCGTCAGGTCCCCCAGTTTTCGGGTCAGTGAGAAGCGAGTCCATTGCCGCATAAAACACTTTCGCGGCTTCACCTGCGGAAAGTTTCCGGTATCCGGCAAAAGACACATCGGCAAGCATGGACGACACTACATCATATTTTTCCTTCATCTTCGCCACAATATCCTCAATCGGATACATGGTGTCGCGCCTATCGTCTGCGCTGTAGATAGAGAGCGCTTTCTTGAGATTGTCCGCGATACCGATATAGTCCACCACAAGCCCCGCCGGCTTATCGCGGAAAATGCGGTTCACGCGCGCGATTGCCTGCATGAGCGTGTGGTTCTTGAGCGGCTTATCTATGTACATCGTGTGCAAGTGCGGCACATCAAATCCGGTAAGCCACATATCGCAGACAATGACGAGTTTCAGCGGGTCATTCTGATTTTTGAATCTGCGTTCAATCTGCTTCGCATCCGTCTCGGACTGAATTTTGCCTTCAAAATTTTCCGGTTTTGAAACGACCACCGCGACCTCTGGCGCATTTGGCACTGCGCGAATTGCCGCATACATATCGGCGGCAATTTTTCGCGTCATGGTGACAATCATCGCCTTGCCTTCAAGCCCGCGATTGTTGAAGTGGCTTACGATATCCGCGGCAATCTGCTTCATGCGCTCGGGCGTCCCCACGAGTTCGGCGAGCTTGGCGAATTTTCGTTTCAGTACCTCGCTCTCCGGCACGGCGTACTCATCGGCTATCGTTTCAAACTCCTCATCAATAAAGTCATTGGAGAGATGAAGCGGCACAAGCCGCCCTTCATAGAAAATAGGCACCGTCGCGCCGTCTAGGACAGCTTGGTTTATCTTGTATGTGCTGATGTATTTCCCGAAGACCAACTCCGTGTCTCTTGATTCCGTGCTGATGGGCGTCCCGGTAATACCCATAAAAGACGCATTCGGCAACGCCTTGCGTACATTTCCGGCAAATGTTGCATACTGCGAGCGATGCGCCTCGTCCGCAACGACAATGATATTTTCCGCTTGAGAGAGCCCGCCGGCAAGCTCGTCTTCCTCGTCCTCAAACTTTTGTATGGTTGTGAACACAACGCCGCTCGGTGTTTTTAACCGTTCACGAAGCGCCGGCACGCTCGGCGCTTGCCATGCGGTCGGGTAGCCGGTGCGCGCGAATGTTTTGTGAAGCTGGCCGTCCAAATCATTGCGGTCGGTGAGAAATACAAAGGTCGGACTCTTGAGCCCTGGAAGCACTTTTACTTTGTTCACATAGAACACCATGGAGAGCGACTTGCCGGAACCTTGCGTATGCCAAAAGACACCCACCTTGCCGTCACCACCCGGCTTAACTGCTTTCCGTGTCGCCTCCACCGCTTTATTCACTCCGTAGTATTGGTGATACTGCGCGACCATCTTCGTGTATTTTGCTGACTCGCCATCGCTGTCCGCGCCGTAAACGGTGAAGTAGCGGAATAAATCCATGAGCCGCTCTTTCTGGAAAATACCTTTTATCAAAACCTCGAGCTCCGACATTCCTTTGATATTGTCATTCTCGCTCTCAATACCTTTCCACACCGCGAAGCGGTCCCACGCGCTTCCGATGGTGCCATAGCGCGCCTGCACCAAGTCGCTTATTACCAAAAACTGGTTGTACTTGAAAAGTTCGGGGATTTCGTTTTTGTATGCTTCAAGCTGAAGATGCGCTGAACGAATCGTGCCGGATTCATTTGTCGGACTCTTGAGTTCAAAAATCGCAAGCGGGATGCCGTTCACATACACCACAACATCGGGGCGGCGCACAGAGTCCGCGCCCTGTACGGCGAGCTGATTGACCACGAGAAATTCATTGTTCTGCGGCGTCACAAAATCAAAGAACCGAACCTTTATCCATTGCTCTTCGTCATTCTTGTCAAAAAGTTGAAACTTCGCACCCTCGGTAAGCAGTCTGAATATCTGCCGATTTTCTTCTTCGGAGTTTGGGTGTTCAGTATGGATAAGCTCCTCTATTATCTTTGCGGCTGACGGCTCGTTCAGAAACGGGTTGAGGCGCATCAGCGACCGCTTGAGCCGCGGCACAAGCAGGGTGTCGCGGAAGTTCTCCCGCTCGGCGGTTACCTGTCCGGGCGCCAAGTCCGGCCCGAATTCGTAGTCGTAGCCAAGCGCCTTAAGCCAGTCAATGACCGGCTGTTCCACAAGCGAATTTTCGTTGAGTTTATTGATCATGGTTTTCGTTAGTCAATGTGTCTTTAATGGTTGACCGTATTCCTGAAAGTATGTCCGGTGTATTCTCTTTTTCTTTATGCGTATTTTTCTTTATGTTAACCATCGGCGAAGAATAGAGACTTTTAATTGACTCTAGGATAAACCGATGGGTGCTAGTCGAATCAGTTTCAGAATCGGTACTCTGTACGATTTCCTTGTACGCCTCAAACGAACGCGCAATTGCTGCTTTAAATGTATATTCCTCAATCAGATTACGAACACGGCTGTATTCACGATTTATAAACACAACCAGGTACACCAGCGGAGAAAGTAACGCGACCCTTATTGGAAAACTCAAATGATAAAGAGTTCCCGCCTCTTTAACCTGCCATAAAACTACGACTCCGGTTCCCACCACTAAAACAACAACTGCGCCGATGAGCCACCAAAACCATTTTTCTTTTTCCTGTTCCATTTCATCCTTAACGCCCTCAAAGGTACTGGCTAGTTTTGCGTTTGCGGCAATCCCCAATTGATCGTGGGTTTCATCAACAAGTTTTTCTACTTTCTGCTGGAGCCCCTCGGTTTTTGTCGTAAGTTCTGCTGCATCTTCTTCGCGGGCTAATACCTGCTCATTCAAATTTTTTACCTCTCCTGTCAGACGACCGAGCTCCTCGCTACGAGCAGGAATATCATTTAACACTGCTTCCAGGCGCGCTTTCTTTACTTGGGCATCTTCAATAACACCCGGCAAACCTTGACTCTTCTGCACAAGCGCATTCAAATCGCCAAGCGCTTTCAACTGCGTGCTGATTTCTAGTAATTTTTGTTCCAATTCTTTTTTGTGCATAAACTATTTATTGGTTAATAACTCCCCGCTCATCAGGCGCGGCAGAAGCAGGTCGCGCATGGCGGCAAGTTTTTGGTTTTCGTTCTCTGCTTCAACTATTTTCTGCACTATTGGCTTTACAAATGACGCAAATTCCTTCGCCAGTGAAGGCGGAGGTACGGCAAATTGCTGTTGTTCGAACTCTATCCAATGGCGTTTATACTCTCGTTGAATGACTCCGCCGATGGTCAAGTAGTACACAAACATCGTCGGGTAATCTCTGCCAATAAATGGGACAACATTTGGTCCAAGAGAGCATGCGTGGGCAACAATCTTCATTCGGCATGTGTGGTCACCAAAAATAGCAACTGGTTCGTCTATGCTCGCAGAAAAAGCCGGCGCATTGTTGTGATACCCAAGAATGATGCCCGATGATTGGTCGTAAACTGGGACGACGCCCTTTTGTCCGAGTTCTTCTGGTCGGTAAGTCTTACCTTGTGGTAAACGTTTCACTAATTCTCCAGCCTCTTTCACCTCCCACCCTTCCGGCAAATCATCGACTGGAACCGTAAATTGCTTCTTGAAAATCGCCTGCGCCATTTCTTCAAGCGCCTTTATGATGCGGTTGTTGTTCTCAATCTTCTCGTCAAACGCCGAGAGCACACCCGCAATGCGTTTTTGTTCGTTAATGTCTTCGGGAATCTTAATCTCAAGATTGCGGGCATCGGTTTGAGAAATGAAAGGTTGCGCCGAACCCCGCTGTGGCCACAAATTTTTATTATGAGTTTTGTAGTAAAGAAACCGGGTGTCAGACTTCCCCTCTTCACCCCATAACCGAATAGTGTTTTTTATACATGACCACTTCCCGCTGATGAACCATGTTTCGCCGCAGTTCGCTCCAATCGCACTCAACACAACGCCATCGCGGTCAAAATCATAGTGATCCATGAAGCCGTCCGGACCTGTAGCGCTAAAAGCAAGATAGCCGCTCGGTCTGTAAGCCGCTTTCGTTGTATTGGTATCGCCCCATTGAATATCTGCAACATCCCCCAACCTCACCGTCCGCCAAGTTGTTTTGAGTTTTTCTTTAGTTTTTAGGTCAATCTTCGTCATATTTTCGCTATCCCCAGTTTACTTGACTTTTCGGTTTCTCTTTGATACCCTATTATGTGGAAGCATGCAATAATAGCTTTTGAGATGCTTTGGTGTTCCCTCGGAGAATCCGGGGCTTGAGCCGAAGAACGCCATCTCGGGAGACGCTGCTTCTATCAAAGAATGTCTGCTCCGGCAGGCATTTTTTATTTTGAATGTGGCAGTATTTTTAATCATGTATTGGTTCCGTCCCGAAGATTTCACGACCCTCGCCGATGATGTTGCCTTTAAGAATTGCATAGTATTCTTTCCCGAGCTTGCCACCCTCAAGATATCTGGCTAGAGCACCTGCTATCCAGTCGGCGATTTGGATATTCACGCTGTTTGTGGAATCGACGGTCTCTATCTGGAAAACAACTCCTTTTGGCAGATTGGGGAGCATGCGCGCTCGTATCGCCCGCTTAAAGTCGGCCGTTTTCATTCCCGAGAGTTTCCTTTTATCGCAGAAAACGCGAAAGTCCGAATCAACCGAGGGGAGATACATTTCAAGGGTCTCACCAACAATGTTCGTGTACAGCAAACCATCCTTCACCTTTTTTTCTTTCCTAAATTCGGATGGGATGTTGTGCCGCAGTAGGTAAACATAGCGTATGCGTACATCAAGTTTTGAAATAAACTTGAGCGTACGCAGTCGCAGCGCATCGCTCAAGCCGGTAGCCGACCACTTGATTTCGCTCTGTCGGCGCATTCTCTTGGGGAATCTGTCCCTGTACCATCCGCGAAATGCCTTCGCCGTTCTCCGTGGCTCACCCACAGTAAACGACCCTATCACAAAATATTTTTCGTGGTCATGTTTGGTAAACTGTCCGCTCTCGTCAAGAAAAATATACATAATCCTATGCGCCGAGTTTTTTCACATTGCTGATAATCCGCTCCTCCAATTCGTTGTTTTTCTTAAACGCATCTTTGAGTTCCGCCGAGAGCTTCTGCACCTTCTCCTCAAACGGAACGCCGTCATCTATTTCGTCGGCAAGCCCAACATAGCGACCGGGCGTGAGCACAAAGCCCGCCTTTGTGATTTCTTCCACCCTCACTACCTCACAAAAACCGGGGACATCTTCGTACTTCGGCGCGCCCTTTTCTCCGCGCCAGGCACGCACGGTGTCGGCGATTTTCCTGATATGCTCATCGGTAAAGGTCACTTGTCTGCGAGAGATTTGTTCAAACTGCTCGCGCGCGTCTATGAAAAGCGTCTCCCCAGCGCGGTTGCGAAAGCGGTCGCCTTTTTTGTTTTTGGCGACAAACCAAAGCGACACCGGAAGCCCGACATTGTAGAAAAGTTTCGGCGGGCAGGCGACTATCACATCAACAAGGTCATTTTCAATGATTTTCTTGCGAATCTCGCCCTCGCGCCCGCCGACTGCGAGTGCGCCATTCGCCATGACGAATCCCGCCATGCCGTTGGGAGCAAGGTGGTGGATGAAGTGCTGAATCCAAGTGAAGTTTGCGTTTGAGGCAGGTGGAGCGCCATACTTAAGGCGCGGGTCGTTCTCGCTCAAGCGGTGTGGCTCCCACTCGGCATTGAAAGGCGGGTTTGCGAGCACGAAGTCGGCGCGGAGGTCGGGAAACTTGTCGTCGTAGTAACTGTTTCCGACCTGAATGTCACCGAATATGCCCTGGATGGCGAGGTTCATGCGGCAGAGTCGCCATGTCGTCGTATTGCTTTCTTGTCCGAAGACCGCGAGGCGAGCAGGGTCCTTGCCGTGCGCTTTGAGATAGGAACTCGCTCGCACGAACATTCCACCGCTCCCTGCCGCCGGGTCAAAGATGCGAGCGTTCTCGTATGGCTCAAGGACTTCTACAAGCAGGCGCACAATGGAGCGTGGTGTGAAAAATTCTCCACCGCGCTTACCCTCCGCCGAAGCAAACTGCCCAAGAAAATATTCGTACACACCCCCGAGCATGTCCTTCTCCTGGTCTATGTCGTGATTAAACTTAATGCGGGAGAAAATATTCACGAGCTCGCCGAGAATATGACTTTCAAGCGGCGTGCGGGTGAAAATTTTTGGGAGCACGCCTTTGAGTTGCTTCAGGTTTTCGTCTTCAACGGCGACCATCGCATCGTCTATATATTTTCCTATGTCGGCGTGTGAGGCATGTTCACGCAAGTGTTCCCAGCGCGCTTTTTTGGGAATATAAAAAACTCTTGCGCTTCGGTATGAATCGCGGTTTTCAAGAATAACGGCGCGCCCTTTTTCATCGGCGATATAATAATCTTTGTCTTTGGGGTCGGCGAGCCGTTTTTCAAGTTCTGCGCGCCGCATGTAGAATGCGTCGGATATATATTTCAAAAAGAGGAGCCCGAGAACGACATGCTTGTAATCTCCCGCGTCGATATTCCCGCGGAGCTTGTCTGCCGCATTCCAAAGTTCCTTCTCAAAATCAATGTCTTTATGATGTTTTGTCCCAGCGGTGATTGCTTTTTCAACCGCCTCATTTTGAGTGGATTCTATGCGCTCCCGCATTTCTTTTGGCAGAGAGTTAATCTCATACAAAAAACCGGCACCGAGCTTCTTAAAGCGAAGGCCCTCCTCACCTTTGAGCATCTTCTGTACCGCCTGACGGGATACGCCAAGGGTGCGAGCGAGGTCGGTGACCGAAATATATCCTTTTATTGCCATATGAGGGCATTATATACCAATGGGTTTTGGTTGTCAACTATCAACCGTTTACAAATCCAACGCCTCAATTTGAACTTGAGGCGTTAATGCGCTGTGAACACTTGGAATCAACCCACCACAATCAAAATGCCTGCCGCGAGGAGAAAGAGGGCGACGAGGAGGCGGAAGCGGTGTTCGGGGATGGCGCGGAGGAGGTACCGCGCGAGGCGCGCGCCGAGGAAGGTCGCGGGGATGAAAAGGAGGAGCCCAAATCAGAGACGCGGCGGGATGCGAAAAACGCACGAGTAATTAAATAGGATTTTTATTACTTACTCCTCTATATCGGTCAATGAGTCCTTCAACGATAATTGTTGTAAGTGGTTCGTAATCCCCATTGGTATCAATCTGCTTGAGCGCCATGCGATATCCATTTTTGTTTTCTGCTTCTATCTTGATGGAGATACCGATAAGCCCGTACCGTTGCAAAATAAGATTTGCCGCCAACCGCGCGGTGCGCCCATTACCTTCAACAAACGGGTGGATGTGCACAATTTTATGATGTAGCCACGCCGCTACTTCAATCACTACATTCATTGTGTCCCATTCTTCTTCTGTCAATTCCCCCGCGTCAACAAGTGTGAGCGGGACCGTTTTGAGATTTTTCAGCTTTTCTTCTAATTCATCTCGAGCGATTTTGGTTAATTCAGAAACTTTGTGATATGGAGGAGGTGTATGATGAAAAAGTTTTTTGATATCGGTTTGAAACTTTGAGCGGAGCTCTCCCGCGATGTCCGGCCATGCCTCTTTGAAAATTTCTTTATGTATATCAAAAATCACATCCAGAGATAACAGGGCTTTTGACTTTGCAAAATTATTAACAAAACGAGAGGCCCGTATGACACCGATTGCCTCTCGTTTGTGAAATTCTTCTTCGTTTTCCGGACGCTGTAACTTCGCCATATTCTTTACTCTACGCTTTTACCAATTTCCTCAAATGTCTTTCTGTCCATTTTACTGCCTTCCAAAACGCTGGAATAATACGCATGTTCAACATCCCAGTTTTTTTCTAACTGGGTTTTTTGTTCGCCTGACATGGTGGAGAACACCTTGTCGGCATTGGCTTTAGATTGAGCAAGGTCGTTCTGAAGCTGTTTGTTCATACGAGGCATATTATAACAGTATAACGCTCTTTGTCAAAAAGACGCTTGTGGCAGATTTTCTATTATTATACCGTTTCAGAGAAGTCCACCCAAGCAACAGGCGGAGATATCTTCGCATAAACCCCCGTAAAAAACATGAGCAACCCTATTGTGAAGCGATCTATATTTGATTGTCAAGTGATTGTCAACCGACTCCGTATTAGGAGCCGGGGGATCTGTAGAGAGTGTCCATAGCAAACATAACTCGCGTGACGGCACGAAGATACGCCCCCCCCGCGCTGGTAGGAGAGTAAGAGGCGGCTCTACTACATCTTGCGCCCGTGCTGGATGCCCTGATAGAAAAGGAAACCGGCAAGGAAGACCACTATCCAACTCAACCACACGGGGACGGAAACCTCCGCGATGGTCACTTCCCAACCGCTCACCGCGCGAACAAGGTGCAGTGCGCCGGCAACAAGGAAAAAGCCGGAGACGGCGTAAAAATAGGTTTGTTTGCTCATATATATAGTATATCGCACCGCAGACGCGGGGCGGAGAGAAGTTTTCAACAGAACCTATCGTGAAAGCCGCGCGAGGGCGAGGGCGGCGAGCGCGAGGGCGATGTCGCGGAAAATGATGTCCATCTGCGAGAGGTTAAAGAGCGCGATACCCGCGAGTGAGATGGCTGAGAACAAGGCGGCGGCGCGGACACGCCAGCCGGAAAGGAGCCATGCGGCAAGCGCGAGCTCGCCCGCAAAGAAACCCAAAACCAATACCGTTTGCGGGAGCACTTCCAAAAGAAACGACGGGAAAAACCCAATCCATGCGGATGGGTTCAGAAACAAGCCGAACGCGGCATACGCGAACGCGAACGCAAGCCCCGCGCGCAAAAGAAAAGATGGAGTAAAGAAGGAACGCATAATATTTTGTAAGAGTTGGAGTAAGGAATAGTTCACC
>CAZYWN010000013.1:0-7583 GCA_964651525.1 uncultured Candidatus Saccharibacteria bacterium
CATTCAGCGTCTTTATGTATGAACAGATTATCCCCGGCGGCATCACTCCCGTCCCTTTCCACCCACATCTGTTTGTGGACATCTCCGCGAGCATTGATGATAAAATTAAGGCGATAGAAGCGCACAAGAGCCAAGTAAAAAAATACGGCGAGAACTGGACAGAAAGCGTCCGTGGCAGAGCAGTCATGCGCGGACACCAGATAGGAGTAAAATACGCGGAAGCGTTTGAGGTGGTCAAAATACGGGAGAATGATGGGTTGTTGAAGCGTCTTTAACAAATAATTTTCAATTTACAATTCTCAATTTTCAATGAATTTTCAATGTTTTAATTTTCAATTGAAAATTGAGTAATTGGGGCTTGATTGAAAATTGCAAAATTGATAATTGAAAATTTCTCTATGCTCGTTGCCTGCCACCAACCCAACTACCTCCCCCACCTCGGCTTTTTTGACAAGATGAAAAAAGCCGATGTTTTTGTGATATACGACACCGTGCAGTTTTCGGACGGTTTTTATGTGCACCGAAATCGCGTCCGCACGAATGATGGCTGGACGTGGCTCACGATTCCCGTCGCGCGACATCAGGCGCCCATCAATACAATCGCAATAAAAAATGACGCGCTCATTTCGCGTATGCCGTGGAATGAGCATCACTGGCGCGTTATCACGCATTCGTACCAAAAAACACCCTATTTTGAGAAATATAAAAACGAGTTTGCGCCACTCTACGCGCGGCGCTTTGAAAAACTTTCTGATTTCAATATAGAAATAATAAAAACACTCGCGCGGATCGCGGGTATCAAAACAAAAGTAGTTCTGCTTTCAGATCTCGGCGTCGTCTCGGATGATGCCTCCGAACGTCTCGCACTCGCGACACAGGCGGCAGCCCGTCTCGCCGCAGGCTCGCCGAGGCGGAGCGGCGACACCTATCTCGCGGGTCCGTCGGGTGGCACGAAATATGAGATGCGCGAAGAAGAGTTCACAAAACGCGGGCTTATCGTGGCGCATCAGGAATTTCATCATCCCGAATATCCGCAACTCCATTCAAAATACGACAAAAAATTTGAAAAAAATCTCGCGGCGATAGACGCGCTGTTTAACACGGGAACACTAGTGGTATAGTTTGACAAAACAAACCCGCAGGACTACCATTTTCCACAGATTTTTGGAAACTTTCACGGAGAGGAGGCCCAAATGAAAATCCTTGCGGTAACCGCGCATCCCGACGATTTTGAAATCGGGATGGGCGGTCTCGCGGTGCGGCTTACAGATGCCGGACATACCATCGTGTCCGTTGTGCTTGCGGCGGGAAGGGAATCAATGGAGGAATCGGTGCGCATCGAAGAAAGCAAGAAAAGCCACGCGCTCATCGGCATTGAACCAATCCTCACGATGTTTGACATCAACCATGTGCACGTGCATGAAATCTCCCGAAAGACCGGAGACAGGTTCTTTCGCGCGCAGGAACCGGACGCGGTCTTCGCGATGTGGGGAATGGACATTCACCCGGACCACCGCGCGGCGGCGATTCTTACGATAGAGCCTTTTCTTCAGAAAGGCGTGCACACCGAGCTTTTTGCCATGGAGGTGTGCTCAAAATCGGGAGTTCCGCAAACACTTGGCTTCGCGCCGACACATTACGCGGATATCACGGGCGGGCCGGCGAAGACGAAAGAAAAAATGCTCTCCTGCCACAAAAGCCAGGGGTTCGATTCGCTCCGCACTGCGCACTACGAACTCGAGCGCAACCGTGGCAATGAATGCGGCGTAGAACGCGCCGAAGCGTTCGTCCGTCTCACTCGCCGCGGCATACTTGCCGACTGGCTCCAGCCCTTTTTCATCCCGTCGCCGTTCGCCCTCCCCCGCCTAATGGGGATTGACGCAACTGTCTAGACGAGAATCTCTTTTACCTGCGCGACTACATAGTCGCGCTCTTTTTTTGTCATTCCCGCATACATGGGGAGCGCGATAGCGCGGGAGAGGATGTCTTCGGCGACGGGAAAGTCTCCATTTTTGTAGCCGAACTTTTTTTGATACACCGGCTGGAGATGGCATGGCGGCCAATAGAGAGAACCCGTCGCGATGCCGCGTTCTTTGAGTGCGGCGACAATGCGCTTTTTCTCCTCCGCACTTGGAAGAAGTAGAAGATACTTGTAGTAACTGTGGATTGTTTTTGGCGGAAGCGGGAAAGGTTTGACATTGGGAAGTTTACCGAACGCCTTGTTGTACGCCGCGGCTATCGCCATCCTTTTCTTTACGATTTCCTTGAGCCGTTTCGTCTGTGCAAGCCCCATGATTGCCTGCGGCTCCGAAAGCGACCAGTCGTTGCCGAGCAGGTCTTGAATCCCCCGCTCTTTGCTTTCGCCGTGAAAACGCACCGAGCGGGCATACGCGACAAGTTTCGGGTCATTTGTCGTGAGCATCCCGCCCAATCCGCCCGAAGTGATGACTTTTGTCGCGTAGAAGGAAAACGCCGCCGCGCTCCCCCACGCGCCCGCGGGAATACCCTTGCGTGAGGCACCGTGCGCGTGCGAGGCGTCTTCAACAAGAAAAAGTTTGTTCTGTTTTGCGATTTTTTTAATCTCCTCTATGTGCGGCGTGATGAGCCCACCCAAGTGAACTAAAATAATGCCTTTGGTTTTCTTCGTAATTCTCTTTTTCAAATCAACAGGGTCAATGCAAAGCGTCTCCGGATGCATATCGGCAAGCACGGGCATCCCGCCCGCGAAAATCACTGCGTTTGAAGTGGCGACAAAAGTGTTCGTCGGCGTTATCACTTCCCTGTCGCGCACATCATAGTATTCAAAAATCGCTTGCAACACGGAGGTCGCGGAATTCATACCCACCGCATACTTCGTCCCCGCTACCTTCGCGAACCCGCGCTCAAACTCCGCCAAAAATGGCCCGTTCCACAGACGCCCCGAGCGGAGTGCTTTCTCCGTATTCTTCAAAATCGTCCTTATGTCCGCTTCGGGGAGATAGGGTTTGGTGGATGGAATGTTCATTTCAGAAAATTAGGTTTCCTAATCTTGAATGTCGGGTATTTCCGACACCTCACCGCATATTGGATTCCAACAACGGATTACTCGTTTTCCATCATCCACAGTATAAGAACGAACTTCACCCATACTTCTTATCTCAGCTGCATGAGCGCGCTCAATAACGGCGTTTCCATCTTTACATTTTGGACAAGTGGTTTTTTCCATAAATTTACTCCTATGTTTAATAAATAAAAACGACGATACTCTCACGATAACAATTCTCTGATCCCTCCTTGGAGAGTAATTTTTGGCTTCCAACCGTAGCCTTTCCACGCTTTCGCGATTGATAACCATCTATCGGCGGCGATTGTCTCTTTGGGGACTTTTTGTGAAATGATTTTTGGCGATTTTCCTATACTCCGCTTCGCCTCCGCCACCATAATCCGCGCAATGTCTTTTATGGAAGTCGCCGTGCCCGACCCTGCATTTATAACAACCTGTCTCCTATCGCTTATTTCTTGTCTCTTGAGGATAAGCGCAACGAGCCACGCAATGTCGCGCACGTGCACGAAATCGGCTTTTTGTCTGCCGCCGTTCATCAACACAAGTGGCTTCCCATTTCGCGCATTTTCCGCGAACACACTGACTACATTCCTTCGCAAAACCCCTGCGCCAACGCCGTAAATATTCGCTGGTCGCAAAATCACAATCCTCGTCCTGTCTCCTGTCTCTTGCCTGCCCCGCTCTTTCTTTGGGTAAGGGCGGGGTCCCTTGTCTCTTAATTCCTCCTCCGCAAGCGCTTTTAGGGCGCCGTAGAAATTATCCGGCTGTAATTCCATATCTTCGCGGAGCGGGCGCGGGCGCTTGGCGAAGTTTGAATATACCGCTTGTGTTGAGAAATGAATGACGAGCGGAATCTTGTGTTCCTCCGCCGCACGACGGACATTGCGGCTGCCTATGACTATCGCGCGAAGCGCTTCGTAGGGGTGCTCGTTAATCCATGCGTTCTTCGTGGGGCTTGCGGTGTGGACTATCGCATATGCGCCTTTCGCCGCGCGAGAAAGTTTTTTGTAGTCGGTGATATCGGCGTTTATTTTCGCGCCAAACCCAAACCCAACGACTTCATAGTCGTCTTTGAGCATCGCAACAAGCGTCGCGCCGACATAGCCCCCCGCGCCAGTTATGAGGATTTTCTTTTTCATAGCGCTGAAACAATAAGCGGTACTCGTGTCTCCAAGCTTGAGTGCGCTTTCATGCGCGCGTGGAGAAACTCGCGCATCCTGAAAAGCTCGCTGTCGCTCTTACTGAACAATACTTTTATCTTCTCCGCAAGTGCTTCGGCGTTTTGATAGGGATAGGTCAATTCGTCCGCATATTCTCCAAAGAGTTCGCGGAACGCATCATTTGCGACCACCGCAAGCGTCTGCGATGCGAGCCCTTCTAAAACCGTCTTGTCCATACCACCCGTGGGGCACATGTTCACGACCGCTGTCGCGCGGCGGTAATAGGCGGGCATTTCGCCATATGGCACGCGTCCGTGCATGATGACGACATCGGAAAGATTCTTTGCGGCAATGTATTCGCGAAGCTTCTTGTCATATTCCGGTGTGGTCGGCGGACCGACAATGTCAACGACAAACTTTTTGTTCCACGATTGTTTTAAAATCCATGCCGCTTCCACGAGAATATGCGGATTTTTTATCGGCGTGATTTTTCCGGCGTATAAGAATCGTATCGGTTCTTGAGAAACCTGTGGAAAACTACGCGCAAGGTCAGGCCTTTTCCCGCTTCGCTCTTCAAGGCCAGACCTTTCTTTAGTTTCCCACAGATTCTCCGTTTCAAACCGCGCGACATCAATACCATGTCCTATCGCGCGTACTTTTTTCCGCCACATACGACAGCCATCTAGCGTCGTGGTGAAAATCGTATGCGCGAAAAGCCCTGCGAGCCGGAGCCGCCAGTTTGTCTCAAAATGCACATGCCAGAGTGCTATCTTTTTCCCCATAAGCCGCCAGAGCCACCCTGCAAGAACCATGTATTCCGTGTTCATGTGGACGAAGACAGAGTCGTAGTTCCTGCGCTCGCTCCAGACATATTTGTAAAAATTAAGAAGATATTTTATTCGCGCGGTGGAAAACTTTCGCAAGGCCGCACCTTGCTCCGCAAGGAACGGCCTTTCTTCAAGTTTTCCGCAGTGTTCTTTCCCGAGCGACAAAACCCGCACATTGGCGGGAAGATTATGCGTACCTTCTTCAAGGCAAATAACCGTCACCAACTCGCAATGCTTTGCAAACTCACAAATCCACTGATGAAAAAACCCGAGGAGGTCGTCGTCGCGGTCTACTTTTTGAGTGACGATAAGAAGCCGCATTTGAAACAAGTCCTAACTCATCTAATTTCTAATTCACCTAATAAAATGCCTAAATCCAAATATCTAATTTCTAATTTTTGTCTTTTAATTTTTATTAGAAATTAGGTGAATTAGACCTTAGGTGAATTTCTGTCGTTTCTTTTTCTTTACGACTTCCTGCACCTCTTTGTCGTGGCGCGACACGTCGTTCAATGAAAGATTCTGGTGCTTCAAAAGAGTAATGTTGTAATCCCAAAATGCCTTAAAAACACTTCTACCCTTTTCCAGCCGTTCTATCAGTTTTTTGTCGCCTTTCTTTCGGTTTAATTTCACGATTGTTTCAGACATTGAGGTGATGACATTATCAAAATCTTTCGGAAAACAATATCCGCCCGCTCCGCGATAATTGCCGTGATAGACGTCAAGCCAATAGGGACCGATTCTTTTGTCGTGCCCGATGACATGTCTCACTTCTTCGTAGCTCGCGATATCCCTCCCGTATGCGCCGTTCACGCCATCGCAAATATCCGCGAGGATGTTCGCAAACATCACCTTGGTCATACCGAAACTGTTTGTCGCGAGCTTCCCGAGCTCAGCCGCAGTTGCCCTGATAAAAATATAATCATAGGTCGTGAGCGCCCCCGGCGAGGAGAAAGAGGCGATGGGCAGAAGCATCAAAACATCACTTGCGATTCCCTTGCTTTTCTCTGTCGTCGCCACAATCTGGCGGTCAGGGTTTAGAAAATCGGACTTTGCCTGCGATTCCGTCAAAAATTCCGGATTGAACATGAATTTGTGCTGCGGATACGTTTCCTGAAGCCGCTCGGCAGTCCCGGGAGGAACGGTTGATTTAATCACTACCGCTTTCTCGCCGTGAAGCATCTTTACCGCTTCTTCAAGAATTGACGTATCGCACCGACCGTCTTTTATCCGCCGCGGCGTCGGCACGGCAACAAAAACAATCTCCGCTTTATTGATATCATCCGCGCACTTTTTCTTCGGGTCTTTGTCGTAGCAAAAGAGGTCTCTCCCGCGGCGGTATCCTTTTGATTCAAAATATTCTTTGAGTGGCGTCCCCACCATACCGACACCGATGACTCCTATTTTGTACCTTCTCATAAAAAATATTTGTAATAATTTTCTAATTAAGATAGTGCGCGCAAGCGTTTATTGTAGTCTGTGAACAACAAAAAACGCAACCACTGCGTGTAATTAGAACACATATTTTTTTAAAAAGGTGCGTAGCAATTACAGCAATCCTATTATCGCATGCCCGATTTTCGCGGAGTCGTGTCGTATCAGACTTCGTTTCAAGGCATCACTTGATGTTTTTTTTATTTCCTCTTCGGCAAGAAAATCGCCCCTGACGATGCGATAGCCGTCCCGTTCATCCAAGTCGTCAAGCACCGGAAATTCTTTTTGCTCTTCATAACGGACGCGCATTTCGGAAGGAAGTATTTTTTTGTTCATTAGCACAGCGTCGGGAGATCGCCCTGCGTAGCGCGCGAGTTCTTTAACGTGCATCCGCGCTGTAAATCCGTGCGTCTGACCATATTTCGTCATTAAATTCACCACGTGAATGAGCCGCGCGGACGACTTTCTAATCGCTTCCGCTATTCCTGGCACAACGAGCGCGGCAAGCGTACTGGTGTAAAGGTCGCCGGGGCCGACGACAATGCAATCCGCCTCTCTAATGGCGGCACACGCATCTGCGGTGGCGGGAACCTTCGGCTCAATGCGGATATTCCTAATGTGAAGCGTCCCGTCATGCTTTTCGTCCGGTTCGTCAATACGCGACTCTCCGCGCACGATTTCTCCGTTCTCATATTCCGCGACAAGCGTCAGTTTTTCTTTGGAGACGGGAAGCACACTCCCGCGCACGCGAAGCACCTTTGCGGTGAGCGCGATCGCCTCCTCCTCGGACCCGGCAATGTCTGTCATCGCGACAAGAAACAAATTTCCGAAGTTATGTCCGCTTAAACCGTTCCCTCTGCTGAAGCGGTGAAGAAAGAGCCGCCGCAATATGGCGCTCGCCTCACTGTCGTCGGCGAGCGCAACAAGCGCCATGCGGAAATCGCCAACGGGGAGATAGCCGAATTCATCGCGGAGCCGCCCCGTGGAACCGCCGCTGTCGGCGACGGTAACAATCGCGGTGAGGTCAAAAAAATCGGGCGGATATTTTTTAAGTCCCGACAGCACCGTATACGTGCCGGTTCCCCCGCCGATGACCACAATTTTTTTAGAATCTTTCAT
>CAZYWN010000013.1:7683-10568 GCA_964651525.1 uncultured Candidatus Saccharibacteria bacterium
CCGTATACGTGCCGGTTCCCCCGCCGATGACCACAATTTTTTTAGAATCTTTCATTTTTCGCCTGCAGACACGCGCGCCATATCCGGCTACAATTTTTTAGATACTCTTCTTTTGCCATCTCGATGCCGTTTGCCGCCTGCTCCGCGCGGACAGAGAGAATTCTTCTCAAGTGCCCGTCTTCGCGAATTCGCATAATCGCGCGAGCGAAACATTCCGCATCCTCCGGAGCGCACACAAGCGCGTTCTCATCCGGCAACAAAATATCGCCCACGATACCGACATCGCTTGAAATAATCGGGCATCCAAAGGAAGCCGCCTCAACAAGAGTGCGCCCGTATCCTTCGTAACGCGACGTCAGAAGGTACGCGTCAGTCGATTTATAATATGAAACGAGATCGTCCTGCCATCCTTCAAACACTACGTTAGCCAATAGCCCATAGCCAGTAGCCAGTAGTTCAAGATTTTTGCGTTCGGGACCGTCGCCGACGATGACGAGGCCTGTTTTCGGATATTTTTTTACCGTTTCCGCAAGCGCGCGGAACGCGGTCGGTATGTCTTTTTCACGAGAAAGACGCGACGCCATAAGAACAAGAAAATCAAACTGGGTATATTTTTTCTTTATGTCCGTAACGAGCGGCCGTGAACGCAAGGCGGCGATGTCAACAAAAACCGGCGCTATGTCCGCAGGTTTTTTTGCGCGGGAACGAAGGAATTTCGCAATGCGCCCGCTGACGACACGAACACCGTCTGCGCGTGGCAACAAAAAACCCGCCAAGCCGGCGCGGAGCGCATTGCCGACTGACTCTTTTGTAAAAAAAGGACTTCCTATATCTGTGTGAAGCTGAATCTCAAGTGAGACGCCGTGGACTTTCGCGAGAACCCAGCCAAGTACGCCGAGTTCAAAAGGGTTCTGTGCCGTAATGAGCCAATTTTTCCGCGAAGGAGCGTCCCCTAACGAAAGGACTCTGCGCCCGATTTTAAACGCATCAAAAAACGCGAATGCCTTTGCGAAAGAGTTTGTGGGATAGAGAACGAGTCTCCGTCCGACACGGACGCGAAAATCATTTTCTCCGTTTTCCGAACCGGACAATTTTTCTCCTGATGACATGCTCAAAACAACAACATGCAACCGTTCAACGATATCACTATATGCGCACATGCGCTCCCGCGAATCACTTCCGGGGACAAGAATAGAGGCATCGGTTGAAAACATGAGGACTCGCATTGTAAAAAAAGGAATTAGGAGTTTGCTTGTATCTTGTAGAAAATTTTTAAGGCAAGAACTAGAAGTCAAGCCGTCTTTCACTACCAGCTAATTCCTAACTCCTACCAGCTAGTTTTGTGAGAGCATTCTTCAAAAACATATCAACGCGAAGCTTCTCCAAGAAGAGGGCGCGGGCGCGGCGCTGGATGTCCGCATATGATGCTTCCGTGTGTTGATTATAATAATGAGCGATGTACGCTCCGATAAAGGAAATCTTTTGATGTGGTACTCGTACTATATATTCATTGTAAGGGATTTCGGCCTCAAGCGGCAGTATGCTTTCGGTGTCTATAAGAACCGGTATCCTTCCCAGCGCGAGCGCCTCATAAAAACGTATGGAAAAATTGCCGTCCCCCTTCGGCGCAAGAACAAAATCAGAATGCGCGATGTTCTCAATATACTGAGAACGAAGAACCTCCCGCGGCAGTTTAATCGTATGTTTGTTGACCGAAAAAAAGTCCCTTTTTAAAAACGAAGTCTCCACCAGAGGCGACTTTTCAAGAAAATGCATTGCTCTTTTTCTGAAGTAAATCCCTTGTTTGCTGGCTTCCGCGTGCGGGTCGCCCAAAAACATCCGCGCGTCCGCATATGCGTTCCGCAAAAAAAACTTCGTTTTTTGTTTGAGCGTTCCCATCTCAGACCACCCACAAAAACTGACAACGGGCTTCGCCCGTTTCGCGCGGAGAGAAAATGCCGATTCACACAAGACATCTTCCGCATACACCTGCGGCGGCATTATTATTTCATTCCTTTGTTTTTTATGCGCGTACTGCGACGTGCGGAATACTACCGCGTGCGGAATCGCAATTGATTCATCCGTGTCGCCCTCGGAAAAAAGAACAACTTTTTTACCATGTTTTTCCGCGAGACGGATAAAATTTTCTACGTAATCTCTCGCCACCGCGCGGGCGGAAAAATAAGAGTGCGGCAAAAGAAAAAAATCAGCGTTCGCCGGCTCGCGCACCATTTCAAGGAAACTGAAGTCCATATGTCCATATACCGTGCGGAACGGTTTCTGCCCCTTGTAATCAGGGAGCCCGAGATGTTGCTTCAAAATAAGAAGCGGACGCGTTTCTTGGAGCGGCGTTCCGATATACGCGCGGAACGCCAACCCAGAAACAGCGCGCCGCGGAAGAAGGATACCAAGAGGCGTATTCATTTCTTTCGCGGCTTCCTTTCTTCTGTCCTTTTTTTGAAAAATGAGCATATTGTAGACGAAAAAACTTCCGACTGCGATAATGCCGGATATCAAAAACTGCGCGAGCATGTACCACAATCCAAAAACATCTACCGCGACATAAAGAAGCGCGGTGTTCACGCCAAGAGCGCTCCCCGTCGCTACAAGATAGAGGATGAGCTGCCGACCAACCACCTCTCTGCGTGTATCCTCAAAAGTCCAAAATTTCTGGAGAGTAAAGCTCACGATAAATCCTGCGATAAACGATAATATGGACGAGGCAAGGTACCACACCCCCGCAATCTCTGTCAGTATGAAAAGAGAAGATAAGCTGACAAATGCCGCCGTTCCGCCGGAGATAAGATACCGTACCACTTTATGTTGAACAAAAAAACAAAATATTCTTTTCATACCACATTTTTATTCGCATGAGCGACATTCGT
>CAZYWN010000013.1:10668-13989 GCA_964651525.1 uncultured Candidatus Saccharibacteria bacterium
GTAGCGTCGCATTCCGTTTTTTCGGCTCGATGCCGAAAAAACGGAAGACACGCTTCAAACTGATGCGAGATAGTATTCCAATTATACCTTGTGAGCGCTTGACGGCGCGCGTTGACAATAATTTTTTCGCGCAACATGCGGTCGGCGAAAAGCCGCGCCACCTGCCGCGCGATACTCCGCGGATTCTTCACTTCGCAAAAAAGTCCCGTTTCTTCGTGCCGCAGAAAATCAGGGATGCCGCCGACGGGCGTCGCAATAACGGGAAGGCCCGCCGCCATCGCCTCCAAAAATGAGTTTCCCATCCCCTCGGAGAGCGCCGGCCGTACAAATATATGCGACTCGTCAAAATAGCGAATCATCTCCGTGTGTGGTTTATACCCCACAAAAAGCACCCTTTCTTTTACGCCAAGAGATTCCGCTTTCTCCTTTAGTTCACGTTCAAGCGGTCCGATACCAAGCACGAAAAGCCTTACGTCGGGCGGAAGAAACAACAGTGCCTCCATAATATCTCCTATTGCGTTTTTTTTCACAAGACGCGACGCGGTGACGAGCGTTTTCGGACCTTCGTTTAATCCGGGGAAGTACCGTTCTTTTTTTTCGCGGAAAAGCGCCGTGTCAACGCCGTTCGGGATGATGGCTATCGGCTCCCGCGCTCCCATTTCACGGCCAAACTCTGCGAGATAACAGGAAATCGCCTGTACGGTATCCGCTTTCGTAAAAATGCGTCTAAACAGCGGGTATACAAACCGCACACGATGCTTGATATAGGGAATCGGGTCGCCTTCTTGAAGCGTCAGCAGATAAAAAATTTTCGGATACGCGAGCTTAAAAAAAAGAGCCGCGAAACCCGCATAGTTCGCCATTATCGCCCATGTCGCGCCGTATCGGTTCTTGCGGTGAAGCGACACTGCCTTCCAAAATGCGAGGAATGGGAATAAGTATTTATTCGCCAGAAGCGGAAAAGAAGAAAGGTCTTTCACGTCGGGGTTTTTTGCGGAAAAGCCAATGCGATGGATTAAAATATTTCCCATTTTTTCTTCGCGCGGAAGGGTGGAATCAAACCGAAGCGTAATCATGTCAAAGGAAATACTTTCCGGCGCGATTCGGTCGGTTATTTCTTTGACCGCGATTTCAGCCCCGCCCCAGAAACGCGGACCGTAGGCGAGAGAAAAAATGAGGACTTTTTTAACCATACGAATAGAGAGGATACCAATATACAAATGAATACAAATGCAACGAATGGCTACAAATAGAAATCCTAAATTCAAAACCCTAAATCCTAAATAAATCCCAATGACCGAAATCCAAAAACGTGTTTAGAATTTAGGACATTTGAATTTTGAGTTTGTTTAGGATTTAGATATTAGGATTTAGAGTTTAACGGATTCGTATTTATTTTTATCATTCGTACCTATTTGTATATTAGTATCTTTCATTTTTGTATAACACGGAATCACGCAGTATCGTTTTCTTCCGTTATCGCGAATTCGTCAGCCTGAGTTTTGCCGCGCCGCGCAAGAATGACCCCTGCGCCGCCGAGCACAACTAATGCGAGCGTCCCGAAAAACCACGGGAAAGTTTTGCCCTGTGTTACGGCTCGCTTGGAAATTTTTTTTGGGAGCGCGGCGGCAAACGCCGGACTTTCATCTGAAAAATCAGAAGGCGGGGGAGACGCTATTTTTTGCGGCGTAACCGTTTTGACAACGGGAATGTCTTCCCCTTTTTTTATCGGAATAGACAGAGAAAGTATCGGGGAATCCGTATACATTGAGAACACGGCGGCGATGAACCCATTCGGATAGAGGAGCCCAATAGTATTCTCTCCGGAATAAGAAAGACCGGTCGCTTCTTGAGAAAAAATGATTTTCTTTTTCGGAAGAATAAACGAATGTTCGGGAACGACAAAATAGCGCGCGCCCGATTTCAAAAGCCAGCCGGAAAGATTGAGCTCGTATGCGGAATTATTTGAAAGTTCTATAAAAAAATTATTTGCCGTCCCAATGTTCGTGATAGAGAGTTCCGCAGGAATCGCCTTTATCGTAGTGCGGTCTTCTGTCGCGTGTGTTCCTGACACAGCATCCAAAACGACGACATAGTCGCCGGGGTATTTATACACATGCAGGACGCTCTGTCCCTCCGCCGTACTGCCGTCGCCAAAGTTCCAGATGAAGCGCGTTTTGCCGGAAAGTCCTTCCGTCGTACCGACTGTTTCGCCTTTGAATTTCGCGGGCGCGCCGACAACGGCGAATTTCTCTTTTTCGGAGATGCGAGCGGTAAAGAAAGGCCCGCTAGGAGGCGGCGGAGATGTGTTTGTTGGCGGAGTAGTTTGGCTATCCCCGACAGGCGGTGGTTCCGCTCTTTCACTCGCGCTGTTTTCTGCCCCCGGCGTCGGCGGCGCGGCAACCCATTCGCCTAAGACAAGTTGAAGGGAGTTGCCGTCATTTTTCGCGCCCCACTCCGCCGTGTAAAATACAGCACCGGAAAGCGGCGCGTCTCTGTCGCTTTTCATCGCAATCTCTTCTCCGTCATTCAACGAAAATGACGCTTTAAAAAGAGCGCCTGAAAAATCGCTAAAATAGTTCTTAAGGGCGACCAAATCGCGCGAGATAACAGCATATTCGCCGGGCAGTACTTCCGCGGCGCCATCCGCGGTGATGCCATGATTTGTCTCCGCTTCAAAGAATACCCACTGCATGAGGTCCTCCGAAACGGAGCCGCTGTTATGCACCTCAATCCATTCACCGCCGCTTCCCGCATCCGCGTCTTTCGGGTCATACATTATCTCCGTTATTACCATCTGCGCGGAAAGAGAGAGCGGCAACGCGAAAAGCACAAATAAAAATATCGGCAATCTAAACATTGCCGATATAGTAACATAACAAACATTATTTTGTTTCTTTGCTTTTTTGCTTTTTTGTTCTTTGATTCACTCCTCCACCTTCAACAAATTCCGCAGTTTATCCTCGGGGATTTCCCCACGATGCACCGATGCTACAGAGACGCTTTTTTTCATTCTGCGGCGACGCGGTTTTGCTTCTGCGACTGCCGCCGTGGTGGTCGTATGTTTTGCCGCAGAGCCGTTAGCGGAGGTGGGCGCAATCTGCTTTTCAGACGTCGCATCCTTTTCATTCGTGTCATTCGTTTCCATTCGTGTATTGGTGTCGTGTTGTTCATTCTTCATCGCCTCATCCAGAACCTTTCGGAGCTCCGAAAGATGTTCGGGGGAACGCGCGTCTTTTTTGTTGGATTGCAAAAACTTCAACGAAACCGGCTCCGGTATTTTCTTTTGGTTGTCCATGGGAACATCCTTTTGCGGCGCCT
>CAZYWN010000014.1:0-10752 GCA_964651525.1 uncultured Candidatus Saccharibacteria bacterium
GTGACGCTAATCGCGCGTTCTACGAGCGCGGGGTTGTCAAGCGCGCATTCGTCGTTATAGCCCTTTGACTCTACGGTTGTCATAATCTGATATCCCGCTTCGGGGTTATCCTTTTTCGTTATCGTGACCTGCGCGCAACTGCCGGGGGATGTTTCGCTTGACTCTTGAAATTCAATCTGAAATGTGAGAGTCACAATATCGTCCTCGTGTCCACCGTAAACAGGGATTTCATCTACGCCACACCCGGAAACGCACGCATAAGGAGTTCCATTCGTATTGAGGTTCTCTGTCACTCCAACAGGTAGGTCATCAATCTCGTTCCACCGAGATTCCGTTTGAACCGAAAAATCGGTTGTTCCACAACCATCTCCTGAAACTGACGGGGGATTGCCGCTGTTCCAATCCGCTTCCGAAGACGGAAACGCCAACTCCTTGATGTCCCAATACAGCGCGCATTCAATGCCGCCGTCCGCGGAGTAAAAAGCGAACTGCGAATCGCGTCCCGTCGCAGACAGTATAAGCTCTTTTTGAACGATATTAAAGAGCGAAAGCCCGATGGAGAGGACGATGCTTGAGACCACTATTGATAACATCAATGCGTACCCTGATTGGAATTTTGAATTTTGAATTTTGAATTTTGAATTGTTGTTTTGCATTTTTCGTTTTGCGCTTTTCACTTTTGTCATCGCCAATTAAACAAATGTCCGCTGATGGTGAACGAGCGCGTTACGAGTCCTTGCGGCCATTTTACCGTCGCGTTTACGCGAACTTCTTCCCCTGCCGCAATGTCTTTTATCACGACTTCACGCGTAAAAACGGTAGGGGTTCCACTATCGTAATTATAGACCCCGTCGCTCTCACGAAGTAACAAAGGATTGCATGCGGGGTTCGCTATCGTGCCGGCGCAATCGCTGACAGGGGCGGCGGCGGCATTGACGTCTATCATGCACGGACTTCCCTCCGTCTCCATACATACTTCAAGCCCGTTGAGCCAACTATTCCCCGTAATCGCATTATTGTCGCGGACTCCGCGCACATACTCAAGCGCCTCCTGCGCCAAGTAGAACGCGGTGACGCGCTCGGCGGCAATCGCCGCGGAAGAAACGTTTCTTGCAATAATGGAAAGCGTCCCCGTCACGGAAATAATGAGCACGGAAGCGCCAACCAATACTTCCACCAGCGAAAATCCTCCGGATTTTCGCTGGAATTTTGAATTTTGAATTTTGAATTTTGAATTAAATCTTAAATCGTACATCATAAATCTTAAATTTTTATGAGTCCGCCAGCCGTTGCGTCACCGTTGTCTGGATGTCAAACTCCGTCTGGACGGTCCCCTTTCCGGCGGTTCCTTTCGCGATAATCAATATCTGGGCTTGGCCAATATCGTCCTCAAGGGGTTTCTTTACATAAAATCTAAGAAGGTCTACATCTATTTCCGGCGCGGTAATGCGGTTCCAATCAGAACAACCTGCGGGGACACAATTATTTGACCGCTCTATAAAACCTCCGTTTACATCTGCGCCCTTGCGAAACGCCGAAGTAACTCCCAACGACTGGATGTTCTTAAAAGCGACAAACTCGGACCCTGCGTCAAGGTCGCTACACACTTGCGCAACAGTGAGATTACCCGTGCTTTCACAATGGTATTGCGACCCAACGCGAAGCGTGCGCGCCATGTTTTCAACCGCGAAGTTTAGGTTATCTATCACGATCCGCATCGTGCGCGCTTTTTCATTCGCGCCCGACACGCTCGCGAGGACGCTTATCACGACAAGCATTATCACGGTGAAAAACCCGAGCGCGACAATCATCTCCACCAGCGTAAAACCAGAGGTTTTACGCTGGTGGAGATTTTGAGTTTTGAATTTTTCCGCCGGAGGCGGATCCTCCTTCGGAGGAGAATTTTGAAAATTTTTTTTATTTTTTTTCATACACAATACTCAATACTATATACTTGATACTATTCTGCCGTGACCGCTATCTGTCCGCTTGAATATACATAGATAAATCTGTCACCGATTTCAGAACCGCTCGGCGGAGAGATGGTGATTCTCGCCGAAGACACATCGCCGCCACTGCCATTGACGCGTATATGCGCCTCCGGCTCGGGGCGCTTGAAAGTAATGTCAATCGTTGTCACCCCCGCGCTGATACAGGATGTATCATAGCAAAGACCGCTGATGATATTCCCGCGTTGAATGGTAAACGTTTCCAGCTCTTCACCAACATCATATCGTCCGTTTCCCGCGCCTGCCGGTACGTCCGAGAAAAATATCACTTTTTTGTTGGGGGGGTCTTCGAGGGGCGTTGCGGTTATATCAAAATGCGCGCCGTACGCGGGGAAAAGACCGCCTGTGGTTTGTTTGATGCCGATACCGTATACTTGCGCCTGCCGCACCACGAGCGCGATTTCATGCGTCAGGTTTTCCAAAAGGATTCTGCTCGCGAACGATGGAAAGTTGAAAAGAACAATGCTTGAAATAATCACGATGACGGAGGTGGTTACCATGAGCTCTATCAACGAAAAACCTGCGGTTTTTCGTTGGAATTTGGAATTTGGAATTTGGAATTTTGAAAAAACCATTTTTTATTCACGTCACATACATCTAACTAAGAATAAATAAGTTCGCTATATCAAGAAACCCGATATTCCAAAAATACGCCGCGAACGTCCCCGCGATAAGGAACGGCGCGAACGGTATTTCGCTTTTAATTGTAAGGTTTTTGGAGCCTGAAAACAATTTTTTATGTCGCTTCGCGAGCAACCCTTGGACTCGGCTCAAGACAAGTAGCGCGATACTCACAATGGCGCCAATCCAAAAAGCAAGAATGAGGGCGACGGTGCCCATAGAAAAACCCAAAAGCACCCCGATGCCCGCCGCGAGTTTCGCGTCGCCGAAGCCCATCCATTTTCCGCGAGAAAAAAACCATGCTGCGGCAAACAAGAGAAAAAAAGCGAGACCTGCGGTTAGGTGATTGAAAAAGGTTATAGGTGATAGGTTATAGGTTATAGGGAAAGTTGCGGTAACCACACTTAAAAAAGCCAGCGTAATAAACGTATACACAAATGCGTTTGGAATAATCTTGTGACGGATGTCGTAGACGGCGATAACGAGAAGAACACTTGCGATTGCCCACAGTAACGCAACGTGCGGAAGTATGTTTTCATACGAGCCGATGCGCAGAACGACATCAAGAAGGGTCGCCGAGCCAACCTCACGAAACCACACCCCGACGAATAGGATGCCCGCAAGCATTTCCACAAGCGGATACTGGAAATGAATTTTCGCGCGGCAGGAACGGCATCGCCCTTTTTGCGCTACAAACGAAAAAATGGGCACCAACTCATAAAAACGGAGCGGCGCGCGGCAGGTAAAGCAGAATGAACTGCGGAGAAACCCTATACCAGTTCCCGAACGAAGTATCACGACATTCAAAAAACTGCCGATGGTGGCGCCGAGGATAAATATGGTAATAAGAGTAAACAGATACATGGTGATATTTGGTATGCGAGATGCCGTATTTTGCAAAAAATCCCAATGATCAAATCTCAATTCCCAATCAAACCCCAAGCCCAAAATTCCAATAACCGTTTCTGAATTTATAGTTTGGGATTTTGTTGGGCATTGAGCATTGGGGTTTGGGGTTTGGGATTTACTTTTTTACCTATTATACCAAAAAACCCGCGTAAGCGGGTTTTTTGGTGCTAAATACTTGATACTCATCTTACGGCTTCACGTCATACATCGGGTCCGTGCCGGAAAAGTCAGTTGACCCGGCGCCTTCACAGGCAACCGCTTGGGTGTCATTTGCCGGTGCGTCTGCGTCTTCCACAAATGCATCATGTGAGGCGTTTTCAAGCGTTGCGCCGAGGTGGTAGCTGACGCAGTCCGTGCCGAGCGCCTGATAATTGTATGCCGTCTCGCCAGTGCCGACAGGCGGCAGAGGAATCGCGGGGAGATAGCCGGGGGTGACGAACGAAGCAGTATCAAGCGCGAGCGGATAACCGTCGTTATCGTCAAAATACAGTTCCAGCGCAATGCGGATTTGGTTCACATCGGAAATGCGCTTCGCGTCGCGCGACTTCTCCCGCGCAGTGTTCAAAGACGCAAGTACTACCGACGCCAAGATGCTAATAATCGCGATGACGACGAGGAGCTCTATCAAAGTGAAACCGCGTTTAGGATATCGGGTATGAAAAAAGTTATACCCTGGCCCTGTGCCCGCTATGCCATTTTGTGTACGCATGAAATGAAATAAATTATTAATAAACATACTTAGCAACCGGATGCTATAGTGCCGCCAGTGGAGCTTTTTATGTGGAAAGTCCCCGCTGCTGTCCCCGACGGAAATCCCGCTGATTCTACGGGCACCTCAAGGTAGAAACAAATGCGATAACTCGCCGTTGTTGGTACTCCTGTTCCGGCATCATTGGCGATGCCATATTTGCATGCACCAGATGCTCCGGAGGCGCCGCATATGTCTGTCTCTCCCAATGAATCCCTTATGCCGGTAAACGTGCTCAATTTTCCAGGACCAGTACAGGCACTTACTGCCGAATCAGATGATGCGCAACCAGTAAGCGCAACGGCGCCAGAAACGCTTTCAACGTCTTCAAGGGTAAGGGCGAGCTGCAACTGCTTCACTTCTGCGATTCGTTGCACATCGCGCGCGCGAGGACGCGTGTTGCTGACGGTCACAAAAATTACCGAGGAAAGGATGCCGATGATAGCAACAACTATCAAAAGCTCAATCAGAGTAAAACCACCACTAGGTTTTAGGTTATAGGTTTTAGGTTTTAGGGTATTAAAAAACCTAGTATGAAAAAAGTTGTACATGTTTTAGTCGTTAGTCGTTAGTCGTTAGTTTTTTACTAAAAACTAATAACTATGGACTATATACTGTTTATTCTACCACCATTTTGCGAATAAAAACAAGGGAAAAGAGGGGATGTGGATAACAAAATATCAGATACTAATATACGAATTGATGCGAATGATACAAATGACTACAAATGTGACATGTCGGATATTCGTATTCATTCGTTGCATTAGTACTCATTTGTATATTGGTATCTTTCATTAAATGCTGGTTGATATATTGTATATCGGAATTAGGACCGACGCTAAGACCGAACCAACGGAAACGCCCAACAGCACGATGATCGCCGGCTCTATTAAGGAAATGACCGCGTCTATGACGTCATTCACGTCGCGGCGATAAAAGTCGGAAAGCGTCTTTAGAATGTTCCCCACCTCGCCCGTTTCCTCTCCAATGCGGATAATCTGCACCAGAATGCTCGGGAATTCCACATGTTTCGCAAACGCGGCGGAAATAGTGCTCCCCGAACGAACGTCCCGCGCGGCTTGCGCAAGGATGTCCTCATAGACCGCGTTCCCCACCACCGCGGAGGCAACTTCAATCGCGCGCACGACGGGGACTCCCGAAGTCAACATGGTGAAAAGCACATCCGCCGTCCGCGCAAGATGGAATTTCCTAAAAAGATTGCCGATAAGCGGAATTTGAAGACGCAACCGCCCCAAATACATTCTGCCGGATGCCGTCCGCGCGTAGCGCCAGACGAAAAACCCGCCGATAATAAGCGCGACCAAAAGAAGAAGGCCATAATCAACGAGAAAGTTTGAAAAACCGATGACAATCTGCGTATAAATAGGAATCGGCTGACCGCTTTCAAGAAGTATCTGCGCGAGACGGGGAAAGACCATCGTGAAAAGAAGTATCATCACGATAATAAACATCGCGATAATAAACGCGGGGTAAATGAGGGCGTTCCGCACTTTCGTTACAAGCAGGTATGAACGGTCCATGTAGTCCGCCATGTACTCAAACGTCTCGGAGAGCTTCCCGGATTCTTCTCCCGCGCGGACCATATTGACATAAAAGTCGGAAAAAATTTCCGGATGCTTTGCGAATGCATCCGACATGGAAGCGCCCGCCTGTACGTCGTCGGCGACCTCGCCGATTTTCCTTCGCAAGAGGGGATTGTCCGACTCTGCGGCAAGCATGCGAAAGACCTTGAGCGCCGACACATGGGCGACGAAAAGCGTCGCAAGCTGTCGCGAAAAGATGACGACATCCCGCAACGACACTCTTTCAAACGCCGTAAAACCCTTCTGCCAGAATTGCTTTCCTTCAGCGGGGTTTATGTTGACGACCGTCATCCCCTGCTTCTGAAGCAAACTTATCGCAACATCAAGGTTGATGGCATTTATCGTGCCGATTTTCTCTTCACCTTGAGGGGATAGGGCCGAGTATTTGAATAGCATCGCCGTATTTAAGATTTAAGATTTAGCATTTATGATTTGAGAAAGAAAATTCCTAAAAAATCTTATACCTTATATGTTAAATCTTATATTTTAAAGCATTTGCTCCAGCCCCTCCGGATTTAAGGAATACGTCATCGCGCTGTCGGGCGTAATCTCTCCCCTGCGCACCAAGTCCGCAAGTGTGCGGTTCAGGGTTATCATCCCGTCTCCGGAGCTTGTTTCCAAGACCACATTCACCTCGTGGGTACGCCCTTCGCGGATGAGGTTTGAAATCGCTGAATTGTTTATCAAAAGTTCATATGCAGGAATAAGCCCTCCGGACACGCGTTGGATAAGGCGCTGGGAGAAAATGCCCGCCAAGCTCTGAGAAAGCTGGGCGCGGATTTGCCCCTGCTGTTCCGGCGGGAAGGTGTCAATAATGCGGTCAATCGTCTGCGCGGCATTGTTCGTATGAAGCGTTGAAAATACGAGATGCCCCGTCTCCGCCGCGGTAACCGCGGTTGCCATCGTATCAGGACCGCGCATCTCGCCTATCATCAAAACATCAACATCCTGCCGAAACACCGACTTTAAAGCTGAGTGAAATTCCTTCGTGTCCATCCCTATCTCGCGCTGGTCAATTAACGACTGCGCGGGCGTAAAAAGATATTCAATTGGGTCTTCAATGGTGACGATATGCGTCGCGCGTTCTTTGTTGATGATATCCAAAAGAGAAGCGAGCGTGGTTGACTTGCCGTGCCCCACCGGCCCGACAACGAGAAAAAATCCCTGCTCAAGATGGGTAAACTGTTCAAGCCCCGCCGGCAGATTGAGTTCTGAAAGCGTTTTAATCGTCGCCGGAACAAGGCGGAGCGCGACACCCACCGTCCCTCTTTGGAAAAAAGCGTTCCCGCGGAAACGCGCATTCTGCGCCGTTGTGTACGAGAAATCAACTTCCTGGTTCACAAGGAACGCGGCGTACTTCTCTTCTCCCAAAAGAATCTTGAGAACCGCCGTCGTATCTTTTTCGGTGAGCTCCGGCTCTTTTACCAAAGGATACAACCTTCCCGCCACGCGAATAACCGGCCGCCTTCCGGCGGAAAGATGAAGGTCGGAACCGCCTTCGCGTATGACGATATCTACGAGGTCAGTGAAGAGTTTCTGAGAATCCATGGTAAAAATTTAAGATTTAAGATATAAGATTTGGAATTTTATTGCGCAAAAATTTTTTTTAAATTTTAAATCCTAAATCTTAAATCATAAATTTATTATTTCCCTCACCTTCTCCACCACCTCGCTCGGTGTTGAGCTCGCTTTGATGATGTAGCCGCCTATTGCATACTGTTTTGCCTTTTCCACATCAGACGGTTCGCCGAGGTTTGAAAGAACGATAAGTCGACATGAAGGCGCGAGTTTTTCCTCGCGGATGTGCTTCAAAATCTCAAACCCGTCCATACCCGGCATAACCAAGTCAAGAAGCGCCGCGCGAAATGTGTCGCCGCCAACGCGAAGCGCCTCAAGCGCTTCTTCCCCTCCCCCGACAGAGACGACGTCAAACCCTTTTTCGCGGAACTTTGTCGTGTACATATCAAGCAGAAATTTGTCGTCGTCAACAATAAGGACCTTGGGTTTATTGGCGACAGTATCATGCAGTGTGGTTTGTTGCTGGTCAGTTTCCATTGTAAAAAGTAAATCCGAAGCACGAAATTCGAAACAAATTCAAAACTCAAATTACCAAATGTCCAAAACGTGTTGTTTCTGTCATTTGTATTTTGGTCATTCGTGCTTGTTTCGGATTTCGATATTCGAATTTCTAATTTTTAGTTACCATATGTTTGCATATACGGATTTTCGCACACTTTCATTGTACCACACCGCATATTTATAGCGTACGCGAGGTTACTCAAACTGATTCACCGCCTGAATCGGAATAACGCCTTCAAATGCCTTGAGGAGCGCGTCGTCTTTCATGGTGAGCATTCCTTTTGCGCGCGCGGCATCCAACATTTCGCTTTCTGCAGGTTTTCTGAGAATGATCTCCTCTATATCCTTATCCACTTCCAAAAGCTCAAAAACGCCGACGCGCCCGCGCGTGCCACCCGGGCATTCCTCTGAAGGGATCGCTTCAAAGACCTCTTTCGGTATCTTAAATTTACTGCGCGTTGCCGGCGGAATTTCCTCAAATTGTTTTTCAATAATTGCCTTAATCGCCCCTGTCACCGGAATTGATTTCTTTGATGATTCACACATGACGGGAACGAGACGCTGGGCAATTGCAAGAATGAGCGTTAGGGCAATAAGGTACGGCTCAATCCCCATTTCAACAAGACGAGGAATTACACCTGCGGCATTGTTCGTGTGAAGCGTTGAAAACACGAGATGTCCGGTCAACGCCGCCTGAATCGCGAGTTGCGCCGTCTCTTTGTCGCGGATTTCCCCAACCATGATGATGTCGGGGTCCTGACGGACGATAGAACGGAGCCCTGTCGCGAAGGTGTAATCAATTTCCGGGCGGACTTGCGACTGGCTTACTCCGATAACGGTATATTCTACGGGGTCTTCCAAAGAAACAACGTTATCTTTTTCGCGGTCAAGCTCGTTTAACATTGAATACAGAGTGGTGCTTTTCCCGGAGCCGGTAGGGCCTGTAAGAAGTATCAGACCGTAGGGTTTTTCAAGCGCCGCCCGAACGCGGGCAAGGTCTTCCGGACGCAAACCCGTCTCCTCCAACCGCTTGACCCCTTTCTCAGGGTCAAGAATACGAATAACTATCTTCTCGCCGAAATACGCGGGGAACGTGGACACGCGGAAGTCCACCTTCCGCCCTTCTATTATCGTCGTAAAACTGCCGTCCTGCGGCTTGCGCCTTTCATCCAGCTTTAGGTTTGAGAGTACTTTGATGCGCGCGACGACGCTGTCGTGCACCGTCTTCGGAAGAAGCAAGCTCGTATACAAAACGCCGTCAACACGGAAACGGACGCGCAACTGCTCCCCTGTGTGTTCAATGTGGATGTCGGATGCCCCGCCGTCAACGGCGTAGCGCGTAATAGTAGAAACAATTTTTGTGATAGGAGCTTCCTCAATCGTTTTCGGCGTTCCACCCATCCCGATTGGCGGCGCTTTCTTCCCCTGAACGGCGCCGTGAAGCGGCGCGCCGATGGCCTCTAAATCTTTTTCTATGCTTTTTGACACGGGAGGGCGCGCCTGAGGAACCTTCGGCGGAGCGGCATCGCGGAGCGGTTTCGCTCTTTCCTGCGGCGGTAGTGTCGCTGGCGCGGTATCTCTCGGAGGGGGGCGCATCGGGATAATGTCCGCCGGCTTTGACAGGTCTATGGACTCCTCACCAAGCTCGGTTAGCGCTTCCCTTACCTCTCCTGAAAGACCGCGATAATTTTCCAGAAGTGCCTCAAAGTCGTCGCGTGTGATGAGAAAAATCTTAAACGGTATTCCCAGATTGGTTGCGATAAATTGGAGCGCGTCGCGCGCCGGAAGATTGTCCGGGTCAACCATGCCCACCTCAAGAACGCCGTCTGCCATTCCGATGGGCGCAAATTCATAGTGCGCCACCGATTCTTCGGGGATATATTTTAAAATTTCCGGAGGAACGCTTTTCGCGTCAACGCTTCGGGAAGGAATCTGTAAATAGTCTCCTTTGAGCGACAGCACATTCTCTTTTTCTATTCCTTCCTCTATCAAAAGGTCGGGGATTTCTTTCCCCGATTCCTTCGCGGCGCGGGCGATTTTTTCACTGGTCGCCTTGTCTATAATTCCCCGCTGTATGAGGTAGTTGAGAAAATCCACAAATGTAAAATACTAATCTACAGATGCATGCGAATGCAACGAATGGCTACAAATAGAAATCCTAAATTCAAAACCCTAAATCCTAAATAAACCCCAATGACCGAAATCCAAAACGTGTTTAAGATTTAGGGCATTTGAATTTTGAATTTGTTTAGAATTTAGATATTAGGATTTAGAGCTTAATGGATTCGTATTTATTTGTATCATTCGTACCCATTTGTATATTGGTATCTTCTATTTTTTATAGCGGCGCAAACGGATTCGCTTTTCCTTGCGGTACCACCTCAAGAATAACGCTGTAATCCTTGAGCGAGCGGAATGCCGCATCCTCAAACACGCTTGTGTCAAGAGTAAGGCCTTGCAGACTTTTCAGCACCGCCAGAAGCCCCGTCACATCGGCCGATGCGCCGGCGATGTCCGCCCTTTCGGAAACAAGAAGTGAAGCGGTTGAAAACCCCTGTCCTTTAAAAAAGAAGTTATACGCGAGAAGCCCTCCCGCGATAAGAACTCCGATTATGGCGAAATATTTGACTGGTTTACTCATAAAAAACGAGGTTATAGGGGTTAGGTTCTAGGTGATAGGAAAAAACTAAATTGACTTTTTTAAATACCTGCGACAATTTCTAGACCCTAGACCCTAGACCCTAGACCCTAGACCCTAGACCCTAGACCCTAGACCCTAGAC
>CAZYWN010000014.1:10852-11528 GCA_964651525.1 uncultured Candidatus Saccharibacteria bacterium
CCTATCTCAACCAGTACGTCCTCACCGTAACGTTGTACTGGTCAAAATCAAAACCTGCCGCGCGGAAATTGAGCTCCGTTATGTCAACAACGCGCAGACTTTGTTCAAGGTCGGCAAGAAATCCGCGAAATGACGAATATGACCCCGTAAGCGTCAGCCCGATGTCCAGTTCCCCGTAATTAAGCCCGGAAGGGCCGAGCCCCGCCGCGTCACCCTTTGTCTCCTGCACGTCTATCCTTTTGATATCCATTCCGCGCTGGGACGCGATACGATCAAGCTCCAGAATAAGCTTCACGTTGTCTACATTGTCGGGGAGCATCTTCTCAAGCCGCGACAAGTCCGTTTCGGAAATCGCATTGAATTTTGCAAAGAGAGTATCGCGCGCCTCCTGAACGCGTTTGGAATTGCTGAATGTCTCGTCCAGAATAGCAATCTGCTGTTTCAGGATTTTTGTCTCCTGATAGAGCGGGTTGGTGAACAGAAAAAAAACTGCCGCCGACACTGCTATAAGAATTGCTGAGATGACGTAGCGCATTTGAAATTAGTTAAAAGTTATAAAGTGGAAAGTTATAAAGTTAAAAAGTTGAAAGAAAGAAAAAATTGACTTTTAGGTCTCTGCCGCGATAATTTTTCTACTTTCTACTTTCTACTTTCTACTTTCTACTTTCTACTTTCT
>CAZYWN010000015.1:0-11168 GCA_964651525.1 uncultured Candidatus Saccharibacteria bacterium
GTCCGAGGTTATCTGCTCACGCAACGTGTATAATGAAGTGAATACAGTATAACGATTATTTGTCGCATGTCAAACTCTTAAGTCTGAAAGCTTTTTAACCACCGCAAGGCCAGGCCTTGCGGTAAGTTATCCACACTCCCGTACGAAATCCATCGGAAGGAGACACTCTGTTTCCATGCGAAAAATGAACCCGTCTCGCATCTTTTTTGCGAGGGCATATACCAGTGCGAAGACTTCATATAGGGTTGATACCAGATACCAAATACTGTATACTGTAAGGCATGATTATCACCTATTACGGTGGGCAGTTTTTCAAGATTCAGCAGGGCGATTTGACGATTGCCTACAATCCGGTCCAAGAACCGCAGAACACCGACACCCGCGTGGCGCGCTTTGGAGCCGACGTCGCCCTTGTCTCTTTGAACCACCCGCACTTCAATGGTGTTGCGAACCTCTCGTATGGGGACAAAACCCCGTTCTTGATAACCGGTCCTGGCGAGTACGAAACAAAGGGCGTATATGTGAGAGGGCTTGAGACGTTTACTAAATACGGCGGGGGAGACCAGCGGCTGAATACTATCTATTATCTTTTACTAGAGGGAATAGGGCTTGGTTTTTTGGGCGCTCTTGACTCCCCTCAATTGGGAGAAAAAATCTATGACGCGATGCCTGAAGTTGACATCCTGTTTGTCCCCATTGGCGGCGACGGCGTCCTGTCTCCGGCGGAAGCGCACAAACTCTCGCTCTCTTTTTCCCCGAAGGTAATTATCCCAATGCAGTATGACGCCGAGACGCTCAAGAAATTTCTCTTGGAGGCGGGGCAGGAAGACGAGAAGCCGCAGGAAAAGGTGACATTCAAGAAAAAAGATTTGGAAGGGAAGGAGGGGGAGGTGGCAGTGCTCAAAATATCATAAAACATGGAACATGAAGCGCAAAATCTTTTAATCGGTCGTTTTTTTATGTTTCAAGTTTCATGATTCATGTTTCAAGTCCCATGTTCCGCCACATCCAAAAACTTCATAAACACCCCGAACATGTCCGCGAGCGTGTTGCCTTGGGTATCGCAGCGATACTAACGTTTTCAATCTTTGCCGCGTGGGCGATGTCCTTTGACTCGCGGCTTGCGACTCTGGATTTTAGCGCTGTTGGGACAGAAGCGGCGGCGGTGCGTGAAAGTTTGGGCGGGCTTACGGTGGTGGACGAACGCGAAGTGGCCCCCGTCTCCCCTACCGCTATTTTAAAAAAGAAAATTGGGGAAACGTACGGTGATTTTAGGGAAGCGGTGGGGTACTAAACTAGGTTTTAGGGGATAGGTTCTAGGGTCTAGTAAAAGAGAAATTGAAGGAATTGACTTTTCAATTTTTTTCTCAATAATTTCAGAACCTATAACCTATAACCTATAACCTATAACCTAGAAAATGCGCAACGATAAAAACAGCAGAGATAAAGATGACGAAGCAAACGCTCTCTTGAAAAAGACAGCGGATAATCGGCTCGTGCTCCGCGATATAGGAACGGAGATGCGCGAATCATATCTGGACTATGCGATGTCCGTCATCACCTCGCGCGCGTTACCTGACGTTCGCGACGGGTTAAAGCCCGTGCACCGGCGGATTCTTTACACGATGCAACAGATGGGACTTACTTCCGGAGCGAAGTTTAGGAAGTCGGCGGCTGTCGTCGGCGATGCGATGGGTAAATACCATCCGCACGGCGACATGTCCATTTATGACGCGATGGTCAAAATGGCGCAGGATTTTTCTTATCGCTACCCGCTTGTGTTAGGGCAGGGAAATTTTGGCAGTACCGATGGCGACCCGCAAGCGGCAATGCGCTACACCGAAGCTAAGATGTCGCGCGTTGCCTCTGCGCTTTTGGGAGACCTTGAAAAAGAGACGGTAGATATGCGTCCGAATTATGACGGGACGCGGATGGAACCCACCGTGCTTCCGGCTGCGCTTCCGAATGTCCTCTTAAACGGCGCTCTGGGCATCGCCGTCGGTATGGCGACGAACATTCCTCCGCACAACCTTCGCGAACTCGTGGACGCGACGGTCCATCTTATTGACAACAAAGAGGCGACAACGGATGACCTTCTTCAGTACGTGCAGGGACCCGATTTTCCGACAGGCGGGCTTGCCTACAACGCGCGCGACATCGCGCAGGCATATGCCTCCGGCAGAGGCGGAGTCGTCTGTCGCGGAGAGGCGGAAATTTCCGAAGACAAACACGGAAATCCGCAAATTGTTATCACGTCGCTCCCCTACCGTGTGAACAAGGCTGAGTTTGTCGCACGCATTGCCGAGCTTGTGCACGAGAAAAAACTTGAGGGCATCAAAGCGCTCCGCGATGAGTCATCGCGCGGAGAGACGCGCGTAGCGGTTGATTTGAAGCAGGGCGTGCACGGGCAGAAAGTTCTGAACTATCTCTACAAACACACGGAGCTTGAGTCAGTATTTCACTACAACATGCTCGCGCTGGTCGGCGGCGTTCCCCAAACCCTTTCCTTAAAAGGAATACTTAAGGAATTTATCGCCCACCGCGAAGAAGTAGTGCGCCGCCGCACGACGTTTGACCTTCGGCGCGCGGAAGAACGCGAGCACATCCTTGCCGGCCTCAAAAAGGCGCTTGATGAAATTGACGCGGTTATTGTCACCATCAAGAAATCAAAAGATACACCGTCGGCGCACAAAAACCTGATTGAGAAGTTTCGGTTTACTGCGATACAGGCGACAGCAATCCTTGAGATGCGGCTTCAAAAACTTGCCGGTCTTGAGCGTCAGGCGATAGAAGACGAACTCAAAGAAAAGCGCGCCCTCATCAAGGATTTGAAAGAACTTCTCGCGAGCGTGCGGAGGATTTACGAGACAATAAAAGAAGAACTCAAAGAAGCCGCAGAAAAATATGGCGACGCGCGGAAAACAAAAGTCGTGAAGGGCGGCATCAAAGCGCTCTCGGACGAGGACTTAATCCCCGACGCGGAAAGTATTCTTGTCCTGACCCAGGGCGGCTACATCAAACGCACGAACCCGGATGAGTATCGCAAACAAAAGCGCGGTGGCGTCGGCGTTTTAGATTTGCATACGAAAGAGGAGGATTTCGTGACGCTCTTTTTGACGGCGAGCGCGCATGCGAATGTTCTCTTTTTTACCAATAAAGGCAGGGCGTACCAGACAAAGATGTACGAGATTCCCGAAGGCAAGCGGGCGACGCGCGGTAAGTCAATCATGAATTTTCTTCCGCTTGCCTCCGATGAACAGGTGACGTCCGTATTGGCGGTGCCAAAAGAATTGCGGAGCATCAAAAAACTCGGGCTCGTTATCGTGACCGAGCATGGGATGATAAAAAAGACGGCAGCGGAGAAGTTTCTTGACGTGCGGCGGAGCGGCATCCTTGCGATGAAGCTTAAAACAGGCGACAAACTCTTGTCGGCGCGGTTCGCGGAAGACGGCGATACCATTATATTGACGACCAAAAAGGGACAGGCAATTCGTTTTAAAGAATCTGCGGTGCGCGAGATGGGAAGGAGTGCCGCTGGCGTTCGGGGAATGCGGCTCCGGACGGGAGATTCAATTGTCGGAGCTGATGTGGTTGGCGCCCTTGAAAAAGATGCTGACCTCCTCGTAATGACCGCAAAAGGCATCGGTAAAAAATCGGCGCTCAAGGAGTATAAAGTGCAGGGACGTGGCGGCTCGGGTATCAAGACGGTAAACTTGACCGCAAAGACGGGCGACCTTATCGGCGCCGAGGTGGTGACGGCGGAGACGAACGAGATTGTTGCTATTTCAAAATCCAGCGTTGTTATCCGCACGGGACTTGCCGAGGTGCCCCGCCTTGGGCGGGCCGCGCAAGGCGTGCGGATTATGAAGCTTCGTCCGGGCGATCAAGCCGCCACCTTTATTTGCCTTTAAAATTTAAGATTTAACATATAAGATTTAGGATTTTTATTTTTCTTTTTTTAAATCTTAAATCTTAAATCGTAAATGTTAAATGTTCAGTAACCCTCAACACAACATAGACCAATTTTCTCTGGGCGACGGGATGCGCGTCGCCGATTTCGGGACGGGTTCCGGCGCCTACGCGCTTGCCGCGGCGCGCGCCGTGGGGGTTGACGGAAAAGTATACGCGATAGACGTGCGGCAGGAGAACCTTGCGCGCCTCAAAAAAGAGGCGGACGGCGCGCGCCTGCACAACATAGAAGTAGTGCGCGGCGATTTGGAGAAAATTGGCGGAAGTGGACTCCGCGACGGCGCGGTGGACGCGGTGATTATCTCAAATATCCTTTTCCAGATAAAGGATAAAAAAATGTTTCTCAAAGAGGCGGGGCGGGTTCTCGCGTCCGGCGGGCGGATGCTTCTCGTTGACTGGGCGCAATCATTCGGCGGAGCGGGTCCTGCCGCGGACGCGGTAGTGCGCGAGGAGTCGGCGAAAGAGCTCGTTCACGGCGAAGGCTTTGTTTATATAAAAAGCATTGACGCGGGGGCGTACCATTATGGGCTGGTGTTTAAGAAAATTTAAGATTTATGATATAGGATTTAAGATTTTAGAAATGAATGATACAATAGTTTGAGATTCTTGATGCAAAGATTTTAGATTGAAAATAAATCCTGGTTGCTTTTCATTGTGCTTGGTTGTAAATCATAAATCATAAATCTTATATCTTAAATAGTATGAATTTATTCCAAACCGGTCTTCTCATCATCTTCTCTTTTTTCATCATTTTTGGCGTGCTGGTGTTTGCCGGCATCATCCCTTTTTTTGATTCAACGCCGGACGGTGTCGGGGGCGAGGTAGTTCTGTGGGGGACGCTTCCCGCGGTGAACATCGCCGCGCCGCTTGAGGAATTAAACAGGGCGAACGAAGACGTATTCTCGGTGCGGTATGTTGAAAAAAAAGCGGCGACTTTTGACACAGAGCTCGTGGAAGCGCTCGCATCGGGAACCGGCCCCGATATGATTCTCCTGCCCCATGAGTTTATAGTACGGCACGAAAACAAGATTTTCCCCGTCCCTTATTCAAGTTTCAGCGCGCGCTCATTTCGCGATAGTTTTATAGAAGAAGGCGAGCTGTATCTCAAAGATGACGGCATCGTTGCGCTCCCCTTTTCGGTTGACCCGCTCGTGATGTATTGGAATCGGGGTATTTTTGCCGATGCCGGCCGTGCGGCGCCGCCTGCAGAATGGAGCGAGTTCTTGACGCTTGCGCCGCTCATCACGAAGAAAGACACCAGTTTGAATATCAGCCAAAGTCTTGTCGCGCTCGGCGATTTCCTAAATATCAGGAACGCAAAAGATATACTCTCAACGCTTATTCTTCAGGCGGGAAATCCGATTGTTGAAAAAGAGGGAAATACGCAGAGGGTCACGTTGCGCGACCAGCGCGGTTTTGTGACTCCGCCTGCTCAAAGCGCGTTCCGCTTCTATACCGAATTCGCGAATCCGTCAAAACCGATTTATTCGTGGAATCGTTCGCTTCCCGACTCGCGCGATATGTTCGCGGCAGGGGATTTAGCGGTGTATTTCGGGTATGCAGGTGAACGGGGCGCGCTCGCCGCGCAAAGCCCGCGACTTAATTTTGATGTGGCGGTTGTCCCGCAAACGAAAGACGCGGACCGAAAGACGACATTCGGGAAGATGACCGGCGTCGCGGTGCTCAAAAACTCGCGCAACGCGCAAACGGCGTTCTACGCCGCATTTGCGCTCACGGGAAAATCATTCATTGACGCGTTTGGAAAATCAAGCGGCTTACCGCCCGTGCGGCGCGATTTGCTTGCAGAGAAGCCGCGCAACGCCGATGCGCTTACTTCCGTTTTTTATGACTCCGCCCTTATAAGCAGCGCGTGGCTTGACCCGCAACCGGCGGAAACAAATCGTATCTTTGACGCGGCGGTGCGGAACATTCTTTCAGGAAGAAGCACCGTGGGCTCCGCGGTTTCCGAGGCGCATGAAAGTATTGCCGCACTTTTCTAAAATGAAAGATACCAATATATAAACGAGTACGAATTGTTAAACTCTAAATCCTAATATCTAAATCCTAAACAATATCAAATTTCTAAAAATTCAAAATTCCAAACATGTTTAAAACATTTGATATTTAAGTTTTGGATTTGTTTAGAATTTAGAGCTTAGGATTTCAGAAACATTCGCATCAATTTGTATATTAGTATCCGATACTTATGCTACTCCCTAAACTTCTTTCGCTTGCAGCCCTCCTCTTCATCTTTGCCGCTCCTCTTGCGCTGTCCGCGCATGATGGATTTCCGCCAACACCGCTGGTGCCGTGTAAGGGGACCGCAGATTCACCGTGCGATTTTCCCGCGTTGATGCATCTCGTAAAGCATCTTGTTGACTTCGTTTTCTTTCTCGCGATGCCAGTCGCGGCGCTTGCTTTCTCCTATGCGGGGTGGCTCTATCTTTCCTCAAGCGCAAGTCCAGGTAATATTAGCAAAGCACACGGGATTTTTTGGTCGGTTCTCATCGGGCTTTTGTGGGTCCTCGGCGCGTGGCTTGTCATAAAACTCATCTCTGACGCGCTCTTGAATCCAGACTATATCCGGCTTTCAAACTAAGCGTGCCCCCTTTTCCTGCGCGCGATTTTTCCGTAAAGGTCGTGACCTTACGAAATTTATCCGCATGCTTTCGCGTGTGGATAAATGAACGGGAGGTCCGACCATGAAAGGTATACAATAAATACAATGTACACACTCCGCAACCTCTTTTGGAGCATCTTCGCGGCATTACTTCTTTCTGCGGGAAGCGTTGCCGCCGCAGACGTGGTTCCCGTTACTACGGGTACTAATTTTACGCTTCAGTCGCCGCTCAAAAATATCGGCGGAATAGACCAACTCGTGAAAGTCATCATAGACAGCATCGTGATGCCGCTCGGAATGTCTGTTGCCGTTGTATTTATCATTTATTCGGGGTTCCTATATGTGAAAGCGCAGGGCAAGCCCGAAGAGATCAAAAAGGCGCACAAGGCGCTCACATGGACCATCGTCGGCACCGCTGTTCTTTTGGGCGCGTGGGTTATCGCCCAGCTCATCGGCGGGACGATTGACCAGTTGCGGACTCTCTAACCTACCACTATATGAAAAAGTTTTTGCCAGTAGCATTTGCTTATTTTACCCCGCTCTTCGTATTCGCGGCACCGGCGAATTTTAAGGCATTAATCACGCTGATACTCACCGACATTTTTACGCCGCTTATCGCGCTCATCATCGGTCTCGCGTTTGTCACATTTCTCTGGGGTATCTACAAATACGTCTCCTCTGCAAGTTTAGAAGGGAAAGCAGGCGCGAAAGAAACCATTATCTATGGTCTCATCGGGCTTTTCGTGATGCTCTCTGTGTGGGGGCTGGTGAGCATTCTTACGGAAACATTTGACGTCGGACCTTTTGTCCCGCAACTGCAGAACTGGGCCTTGTAACAACCTGTGTGGGGGTGTGTATAACTCTTTAATTTTATGGCGGAATTGTATATACTATACTTAAGGTGACGAGACCGCTTCTGCTTCTTATCGGTCGACGTACTTGTTTAATAATAAAATTCATTATGAGCACACTTACAAAGAAAATTGGTCTTTCAGGGTTTCTCTATTTCGTGCCTTTTCTTGCGCTCGCGCAGGGCACAACAGATGTCTCCGATATTCTCGGGACAGTCGGCGGATTATTGAACGCGATAATCCCTCTGATTATCGGTCTCGCGTTCGTCGTATTCCTGTGGGGTATCTACAAATATGTTTCGGCGGCCAGCGGTGAGGGGAAAGAGGGTGCGCGCGAAACCATTATTTACGGCGTTATCGGCCTTTTCGTTATGCTCGCCGCATGGGGGCTCGTGAACGTTCTTCTGAACACGTTCAACCTTGACACCGCGACCCCGACAGACCTCCCCGTTATTCCGAGCAGGTAGTAGCCTTTTTGCGTAACATGAAATTTATTCAAAAATTCGGCGCATGGTTTGCCGGAGCGCTTTTTTACGCTACGCCGCTTGCGGTTTTTGCGCAGGTTACCGATATTCAGTCCGTTTTCAAATTAATTGCGGACATACTAAATACCTCGGTAATCCCCTTGATTATCGGCCTTGCGTTCGTCGTATTCCTGTGGGGTATTTATAAATATGTTACTGCTGCAAGCTTGGATGGCAAGGCGGGCGCTAAAGAGACTATTATTTATGGCCTTATCGGTCTTTTCGTTATGCTTGCCGCATGGGGGCTTGTGAACATCCTCATTAACACATTCTTCGCCACTTCTTCGCTCTCTACCCCACCCTCTCTGCCGACGATAGTGCTTCCTTCTTCTTAAAATAGATTAAAATAAGAAACTTTCGATGTCTGTTGCCGTCAACACAATAATTTTGAAAATAAATGATGTGATATTAAATCCCATCATTGTCTTGCTTTTTGCGCTTGCGCTCGTGATGTTCCTCTGGGGCGTTTTCCAATATGTCGTGATGCAGGACAGCGACAAGGCGCACGTGCAGGGGAGAAACCATATGTTCTGGGGGCTTATCGGCATGTTCATAATGTTCTCCGTTTTCGCGATAATACGAATCGTTACGGGAACTTTTGGTATACCGACCCCCTCCGGGTTTTAAAGACCGTTCGGTTCCCTATCAAGAGAAAAAAATCCCCCGGTGCTTGATATCCAAGCGACGGGGGATTTGACTGAAAAAGAGGCCTTGAGGGCGTTACTTTTTTTCTAGCCGTACGCTGATTACGGCGGGCGTTTCCACGAGCGACAGTGCGATGAACGCGATATCGCGGGTGCTGTTGACTTCGGGAAGTACGTTCGTCGTCTCCTCCGCCATGTTCACAACCCGTCCATTGTTCCAGACGAGGCGGACGCGCGCGCGAGGCGAAACCGGCGATATGCGGCCTACGTATCCTTCGCGGATGAGATAGCAGGGAGACTCTCTGTCCGCGGGGACGGAAAGCCTCGTCTTGCTTTCTTTCAGCGCGGGGTTTAACGGAATCACGGCACAGTTTTTCCAGCGTTCACGTGATACTAACGACGGATGCATTGTCTGTGCCACCGGTGTCGCTGTGTTCGTGAAGACGTTCCCCGATGAAATCCCCAGTGACGGAGCAGCTGCCCACGCGAGCGCGATGACGAACACCACCGTAATGATGAGCGCCAAGAAACGCGCCGCGTGCTTTTCCGAAGCGATGAGTATTCTCACCGCGAGGAAAACGAATGGCGGCATCCAGAAAAATTCCGGATGCGCGACAAACCACCGCCACAGCGGCGGCAACAGAATAAAGATGGTGAAGAGAAAAATGAGCCACCCGCCCGTTGCCGCCGCAATTTCAATGCGCCACGACGGGTGCTCTGCAACGAACTGTTTGATTTTTTTCAGCGTTTTTCTCCAGTGCTTGACGAAGCCGCTTCTCCGCCCTTTTTTCTTGAGCGCGGTGCGGATATCAACAATAAGGCTGGTTGCGACGAAGAGGTACACCAAAAGACTCGTCGCTCCTGCGCCGAGGGCCAAGCCGACGACCAATGATGTATAGAACATTTATACTCCTTTCGGTTGTGATTAAAGGATCAATCAGGAATGATTGTTTCAAAGGACTTTCTCGTGTTCTTTCTAGCAATTGTATCACAAAAACACATAAAAGTCAACGCACACTATACGCACCGCAAGGCCTGGCCTTGCGGTGCGTATAGTGTGGATAAACAGGGGCAAGGCCTGGCCTCGGGTTTTTTTGTGGGCAGGGGGAGACTTGAACTCCCACGCCTTGCGGCACTAGGTCCTAAACCTAGCGTGTCTACCATTTCACCACCTGCCCGTCTTGAAACACAGAATCTTTTTTCTAAATGCCCCCACCAGGGCTCGAACCTGGGACCGTCTCGTTAAGAGCGAGCTGCTCTACCAACTGAGCTATGGGGGCAATATGCCGGGGGCGGGACTCGAACCCGCATGCCTTTCGGCACTTGATCTTAAGTCAAGCGCGTATACCATTCCGCCACCCCGGCAAAATTCCTTGAGGCCCGGGGGGGAATCGAACCCCCGCATATCTCTTTTGCAGAGAGACGCGTTACCACTTCGCCACCGAGCCATAAAATTAAAGATACCAATCTACGAATGCAGGCGAATAGTTTTAAAATCCTAAACTCTACTATCTAAATCCTAAACAATCTTTCCGCCGGAGGCGGATCCTCCTTCGGAGGAAAACACGTTTTGGATTTTGGTCATTGGGATTTATTTAGGATTTAGGGTTTGGGATTTAGGATTTATTTAACTATTTGTATCCATTCGTTGCATTCGTACTCATTCGTATATTGGTATCTTATATTTTTTTCAGGAGTTCTTCAATCCGTTGGCGGTTTTTTTCGCCGAGGTCAATTTCAAAGGAAACGGACGGAATATACTTTATCCGCGTGTGCGCGGCAAGGTAGCGCATAAGTGCTCCGTGCTTTTTTTCAAGTGTAGCGAGCGCCGTCTCGGCATCTTTTTCGGGGAATACGGTAATGAATGCCCGTGCGCTCCGAAGTCCGTGCGCGACTTCTACCCGTGTCACCGATACAAGCGGGGCTACGCCAAGTTCTTCGCGCAGGAACTCGGCGAGCACTTTTTGAAGATGCGCGTTCAGTTTTTCTTCCCGTGGAATGGTCATTGCTGTGTCAAATTATAGTGTTCGTTACATTTTTATCTGTTCTGGAACAAGAACGGTAAAAGGCGTACAAATCCGAAGCACGAAACAAACTCAAAATTCAAATTATTGAATGTTCAAAACGTGTCGTTTCTGTCATTTGGATTTTGGTCATTGGTGTTTGTTTCTGATTTCGATATTCGGATTTCGGATTTTAAATCTTCGCGCTTCTGTCATTGTTCTTTGGTGATAAACTCCTCTATCACATCACCAGGGGCGATATCATGCCGCGACTCTATCATTGCCCCGAACTCGGAGCCCTCAGCGATTTCGGACGCGCGATTTTTTTGCTGTTGTAATTCAAGCACCTCGCCTTCACCGATAGAGAAATCCCTGCGCAGGATGCGCGTGTTGCCCCCTTTGACAATTTTCCCTTCAAGCACTCTTCCGCCGACAATCTGCTTGTTTTTCGTTCGGGAAAACGTGCGGAGTATTTTCGCCTTGCCGGTAATTTCCTCAATATGCACTCGCGGGCGTTTTTTTTCTATTTCTTTCGCAAGCCAGTCGGTCAGTTCGTA
>CAZYWN010000016.1:0-11119 GCA_964651525.1 uncultured Candidatus Saccharibacteria bacterium
AAAAAAGAACACGCCAATCTTATTGGATTGGCGTGTTGTGCGCGATGTCATCTCGCTAAAGGGCGGTTTTATTTTTTTCAAAGATGGGAGTATACCCGAACGGCGATTTTCCGGCGCGTTGCGTGACAAGAACGCGCCACACCCATCCGCCGTTAGTTGCCGTACCGAAGGTCATCACCCGCCCGAGCGGAGGGAAGGCGCTCTTCTCTCCGTTCGGCGTAAGGGCGCAGTCACCTGATTCTATGCTCATGGCGGCGAGGAACAACGCTAATTTTGTTTCGCCATATATGGTTGCTTCCGTGATGAGAAGAGGGGTTACGGGGTCTCTGCAGTAAAAAGAGGTGAGTATTACTTCCTTCTCGCTGTAAGAAAGAAGCACAAGAATGACTGCCAGAAGCGTAATAAGAAATCCCGCCGCGAATACTTCAAGGGTTCGCCGGCTCGGCGCTTCTTTGACCTTCATAGGGGCTCCTTTTTGTGTGAATGCGCGTGAGTACTCTCCGATAATTAGAACGCTTTTTTCATAATTTTGTCAATATCACGGAGTGTTATGTGGTATATTTAATGTAATGAGCACCTTCTCGCAATCATTCGGCGACGCGCTTGGCCCCGCAATCGGCACCCTCGTTGTATACATACTTCTCGCCGCACTCGCTGTTTTTGCCGCCATTGTTGTTTTTGGCGGAATTTTCCTTGCGCTCGCGGTTATTTTTTATAAAAAGAAAAGGAAAAAAACATTTCTCGTGTTCGCGTTTTTAAGCGATGTCTTTCTGTCGCTCCTCGCGGCGCTTATCGCGCGCGGTATCTCTGGCGGCACCGGTGGGATGATGGTCGCCGCGTGGGCGGTATTTTTCCTTGTGGGACTTTTCCTAACGATTCGGTACTACAAAAAATGAAGATCCGTTAAGGGCAGGCTTCGATAGGCCTTTACGACAGAGAAAAAATGTGATAGACAAAAGAGAGACGTGGAGGGAGGCTTTTGCTAATTAGGAGGTCATTAAGTGAGAAAACCGGAATGGTGGGAAGAAGGCGGTGGGTACTATGACAAGGACTATTTGGAGAGCGCAATATTGAAGGAAAGCATTGAAACCCTGCCGATTTTCGCGAGCTTTTTAGAGAAGGCGCTCCGTCTTCGGAAAGGCGCGCGGGTGCTTGATGTCGGTTGTGGCATCGGGCATGTCGGGATAGAACTCGCGCGAAGAGGTTGCGAGGTGGTAGGCGTTGATGTCAACCGGCTGTTTCTCCAACGCGCCAGAAAAGACGCGAGAAAAGCGGGGGTCGTCGCGCGATTTTTTAGAGCCGACATACGCGCCCTCCCTTTCAGCGCGGAATTTGACGCCGTGTATGCCGTCGGCCCTGTGGTCGGCAATTTTACGGACGAGTCCGACAACGAGCGTGTGTTTGAAGAGTTGGCGCGCGTGCTTTGTCCGGAAGGCAGGGCGCTCGTTGACCAGTGGAAGGCGAGGCCGCACCTGAAGAAGAAGTCGTGGGAAGAAAAACGTCCTGATGGCACCATTGAAAAAGTGACTGCGTGGGACGACCTAAGCGGACGGACGCATATCATGATGGAACATCATGGCAAGTGCGTGTCTATCAACTATAGGAAATATACCGCCGAAGAACTCTCGCGTCATTTTGAGAGAGTGGGCCTCTCTGTAGATAACCAGGATGTTCACTTTCTTGATTTCTGGGAATTTCTTCCGGTATCGCAGAGTGATGCGTTCCGCATCATTGTCGCGGCAGAAAAGAAAAAAATATAAGGCAGAGAGACGGCGTTTCCCTTTCCAAGGGGGAGCGCCGTTTTTTTTGACCCCGTACGAAGTTGCGGGCGCACGCGGATTTTTTGCACGACATACCACGTACAGAAAAGGAAGAATAATTGGTTCTGTGCTTACTATACCCTGCGCATGCGTCCTACTTCGTAGCGGAGTTGACAAAATGTCAGATTGTATCGTATGCCTCTAATCTGTGGATAACTATTCTGGACGATAAACTATCATACCGCATAATTAAAAGCGGACCTAAAAACACATAAGGCCGTACTGCAAGGGAAAGCCGTTTAGTGTTGCAAAATGCTGATATAGTTTTTAGGTCCACTTAAGACGCCCCGTAACCGCGGGGCTTTTTAAGTGTGCACAACCCACCGCAAGGCCCGTCCTTGCGGTGGGTTGTGCACACCCGTTATCCTCAGGGCAAAGGGGGCAAAAAGTGCAAGAATAGACAAGGATTTTCACGGGCGGCTTCTATCTCTAAAACACTTGACTTTCTATACTGAATATGCTATAATTCCAGCATCCTCTGGAATGCGGGGGATTTTTTGTTTATCGGGTAATTCCTTATATTTACGCTTATGATGACTTTCACTTTCGCCTTAAACGCTATTCTTTCTTTAAGCCTCATTTCCAACCTCTATTCTCCCGTGGTTGCGGACGGGGTGGGGAAATTTATGAATACCTCCACGCTTCAATCAATTGCGGTTGCGGAGGAACGCGTCGCGGATTGGGAAGCGCCGGCGGAAATATTTTCGTTTACCCCCGCTATTCCTATAGAAACTCGTGAAGTCTGGCTCACCGCATATTCTTCAACCCCTGAAGAAACGGACGACACCCCGTTCGTTACGGCGACCGGCAATCATGTACGCGACGGCATTGTCGCGACCAACTTTCTCCCGTTCGGCACGCGCGTGCGAATTCCCGAGGTCTTCGGCGATAAAATCTTCGTTGTTGACGACCGCATGCATCCGCGAAAGACCGACTTTATGGATGTCTGGATGCCTTCAAAACAGGACGCATTGAATCTCGGCATTCGGCGCACGAACATAGTTGTCCTCGCGCCGATAGGAACTCCTGATAGCAGGAATTAAAAAACAATTTGCTTGGACGGGAACTATAGAAGCCCCGCCGTCCCGCTCTCTGCGGGGCGGCGGGGCTTTTGGTTTTATGCGTCACGAAGCCGCCGCTTGACAGAATTAGTTATGAAAAGTATACTGTCGGCAGATTCTTCCCTGTTCCACCATAACCCCCAATAAGGAGGTCCCGCAATGTGGTCATTCATTCTCTACTTCGTCCTTCCCCCCGTAGCGCTTTACGCGTTCACGGCGACTATTTTCCTCTTCCTCGTGCAGTTGGAAAAAAATGCGGATGGGAAACTCGTCCTTGACCCCGATTCGTGGCACTTCAAGGTGGCGTATCCGTTCGCGCGGTATAAGGTGAAAGACGCGCTCGAGAAGCGCATGTCCACGGATGCTTATAAGAGGGATAGGGCAAAAAACTTCCTTGCTTCCTACCAGCATGGATTGTGCGTGTACTTTTTCAAATTCTTCCTGATGTTCTACCTTGGCTACCCAATTCTCGTCGTGTTCAGTTTTCTGTGCCATATAGTGGCCAATGTTTGCGCGATCTCTTTCGGGTACTGCGTGTTTCTGTCCTTTGACGATCGTTTCTACCACTGGAAATACCCTCTGCCGCGCGTCTACGGAATACGGCTTCTCCCAATTTATTTTTTGGTGCCGCTTCTTTACGCCGCGTTGTGGTACGCGTACCCCGATGACACGCCGGTTAAGACGGGCTATGCGGCCCTCGCTTTCGGAGCAATTATTGCGATTGTCGCGATACTTTGGGCCACAGCGACTGCGGTCGTGTGGCTCGGCAGGACCGACAAAGAGTCTGTCAGCATGGTCCGCGAGTGGATCTCGGCAAAAAAACAAGGGATTTGTCCCCTGACGGAAATCAAAATTTCGGATGACGTGTAAATTTTTCTTTTTATCCCGCCCCGCGCAGCGACTTGTTGAGATCTAGACCTCAACAAGTCATTTTTTTTTACAAAAAATCCAGATTTTTGTCAGCACGCGTTTTTATGGTATGCTTACGTCGCTTTATATGCGGCATACACTTTATTCTCTTCTTAAAAAACCGGTCCTCTACGTCCCGTTCGCGCTCGTGCTTTTTGGCGCGGGGTGGTTTTTCTTGAGGCCGGATAGCGATGCCTCGCGGTATGAGACCGCGGTCGCGGAAATAAGGAACGTACTACAGGCGGTGTCGGTGACCGGCCGCGTGGAACCATTGCAAAGCGCAGAGATTTCTTTTGAGCGAAGCGGCGTTGTCTCTTCGGTGCGCGTTGCCGTTGGGGAAAAGGTTTCTTCCGGCGCGGCGCTTATGACGCTTGCGAATGATGATTTTTTGGTTCGTGTGGAGCAAGCCATAGCGGGTCGCATCGCCGCGGAGGCGGGGCTTGCGGAGATCCTTTCCGGCGCCCGCCCCGAGGAACGCGCCATAAAAGAGGCGCGCTCTGCGGATGCAGTGACGGCGCTTTCTGAAGCGAAACGCGCGCTTTTTGACGAGATGCAAGACACCTACGCGAAAGCGGATGATGCAATCCGAAACAAAGCTGACCAACTTTTTGAAAACCCGCGTTCCGCACGCCCAACCCTAACCTTTCTTTCTTCCTACAAAGAGGAACTTCAGTTCAAGCGTTTCCTTTTGGAGAATGAGCTTGCCGGATGGAACGCGGAACGGAGAGCGATAACCGAAACGAACGACCTTTCTGCCTTCGCGGATGGCGTGCGGGCTCATGTAGAAAAAATAAATGAGTTTTTAGACATCGCGGCGCTCGCGGTGAACAGCCTCACGGCTGGTTCCGTGTCGCAAGTAACAATTGACGGTTACAAAGCGAATATCGCATCAGCGCGCGCCGCTATGAGCAGGGAACTTGCGGAACTTTCGTCTGCCCGTGGAGGCGTGCGTTCACACGAATCAGCGCTCGCGGTCGCCGAAAGCGAGCGCCGGCTCACCCTCGCGGGTGCGACAAAAGAAGCGATTAACGCCGCGCGCGCACGCGTTGACGAGGCGCGCGCCGGAGAAAAAGGCGCGCGCGCCGAGCTTTCTAAAACTGTTCTTATCGCGCCATTTACGGGAACCGTCTCAAAAATTACGCCGCGGGTTGGCGAATTCGCGGGGGCGTCTGTTTCTGTTATCTCACTTATATCTTCGGAAAAATTGAAATTAGAAGTATTTGTGCCGGAAGCGGATGTCGTTAAGGTTCATACGGGGAATGATGCGCGTGTTGTGCTTGACGCCTACGGCACTGATCGCGAATTTATGGCGCGCGTTGTTGACATAGAGCCAGAAGCAACTCTTTTTGACGGAGTGCCGACGTATAAAACAATTCTTTATTTTGTAGGTGAAACGACGGGTGTACGCGCGGGTATGACCGCGGATATAGATATAAAAACAGGGGAACGAGAGGGCGTTCTTGCTATTCCGCAACGCGCAGTGGAAACGCGCCAGCCTGCGCAGGAAGGCAAGACGGAAACCTATGTGCGCGTGCTTAGCGACGACGACGTTCCGCAGGAGAAAGTTGTCATAACAGGACTCCGCGGTACGGACGGTCTCATAGAAATAGTTGAAGGGATTGAAGCAGGCGCGCGCGTGATTACTTTTGAACAATAAAAAATCTCAAGGCCCGTCCTTGCGGTTAGTTATCCACATGGCCTTGCTTGAAATAAAAGACTTAGAGCGAACTTTTTCAGACGAAACCCGCGCGCTCCGTGGCGTTTCTTTTTCTATCGCTGAAGGCGAGTTTGTTGCGATTATGGGGCCGTCAGGTTCCGGCAAATCAACGCTCCTCCACATCTTGGGACTTCTGGATAAAGAAACCGGCGGCGAATATCGTTTTGACGGTACACGCATCAAAGACCTCGGCACGAACGAAGAAGCGCGCCTGCGAAATACCGAGATGGGGTTTGTGTTTCAGATGTTCCATCTACTCGCCCGCGCGTCGGTCAGAGAAAACGTGAAGCTCCCGCTTTTATATTCGTCGGTTCCTGAAAGTGAATGGGACGCGCGGGCGGACGAAGCGATCTCCGCCGTTGGGCTCTCGCATCGCGCGCGGCAGGACGCGTCGCGACTTTCAGGCGGCGAGAAGCAGCGCGTTGCCATCGCTCGCGCGCTCGTCACGCGTCCGCGCGTCATCTTCGCGGATGAACCGACAGGCAATCTTGATTCGGCGTCAGGCGCCGCAATTATGGCGATACTCGCCAAACTCAACAACGGTGGGAAGACGATCATTCTCATCACGCACGAAACCTACACCGCGGAGTATGCCGAGCGCATCTTGCATATGAAAGACGGCACGCTGGTACTGGATGAGAAAGTCGCGGTGCGGCGAACGGAGTTTAGAAAATAGGTTCTAGGTTGAAATTATTAAGATGAATACCTAAAAGTCAACCGTTTTTTCCCTAACACCTAGCACCTATACCCTATCACCTCGTTTTATGTCTCTCCGTCATTACTTCAAAACTGCCACGCACGGCATCATCGCGAACAAAGGGCGTGCGGCGCTTACGGTGCTCGGTATCGTTGTCGGCATTGCCGCGATTATGCTTATGATGTCCTTGGGACGCGGCGCGGAAAATCTCATTCTTGGCGAAATCGGCGGGTTGGGCGGCGAGATGATAGCGATACGGCCCGGCAAAGAGCCCTCCGGCCCCGCGGATTTCGGGCAGACGCTTTTTGCCGACTCGCTCAAAGACCGCGACGTGGAACTGTTGCGGAGAAAGGCGAATGTCCCCGAGCTCGCGGATGTTATGCCGATTCTCATGGTTCCCGGAAGTGTCTCTAAGGACGGCGATTCATTCCGCGCAGACGTATTCGGCGGCTCGGCTGAATTTTTTGCGAATCTTTTCAACGTGTTTCCTGAAGAAGGGGAGTTGTTCACGGAAGCGGATATCCGTTCCCGCGCATCCGTCGCCGTTATCGGCGCTGATGTCGCAAAAGAACTTTTTAATGGCGCGAGCGCGGTGGGTGGACGTATTACGATAAAAGGCAGGAAGTTCCGCGTCGTCGGCGTCTTTCCCAAAAAAGGACAAGTGGCGTTTATGAACTTTGATAAAGCGGCCATCATTCCCTACACGACGGCGCGGGACTATCTTTTGGGAATCAATCACTATCACGAGATTCTCACGCGTGCCGCATCCACCGCGGCAGTCGCCCGAACGGTGCGCGACATTGAAGCGACACTCCGCGAAGCGCACGGCATCACAGACCCCGAGAAAGACGATTTCTTCGTCGTGACGCAGGAAGCGCTCGTATCGCAGATAAAAACGATTATCGGCACGCTTACGATGTTTCTTTCCTCGGTTGTCGCCATCGCGCTTGTCGTCGGCGGCATCGGAATTATGAACATTATGCTTGTTTCGGTGACGGAGCGGACGAGAGAAATCGGATTAAGGAAGGCGTTGGGCGCGACGGAGAAAAACATTTTACTCCAGTTTCTTTTTGAAGCGGTGCTCCTAACCGCGGCGGGGGGAGTTATAGGCATCGCGCTCGGCTCCGCGCTTTCCTTTCTTATTGCGTGGGTGCTCCGCGCAGTTATGGAACTCAACTGGAATTTCGCGTTTCCTCTTTCCGGCGCGCTCCTCGCGCTCGGCGTGTCCGCGGCGGTCGGGCTCGTATTTGGTTTATATCCCGCGCGGAAAGCAGCCAAAAAGAGTCCGATTGAAGCCCTCCGTTACGAATAAGACACAGCAAGGCCCGTCCTTGCCCCCACTTATCCACTCTCCGCGCACCGCAAGGACGGGCCTTGCGGTTGTTTTTGCACTTATTGACTTTTAATACAAAAAGTGCTATAATTATCCTTAAGTCAGTTCATTGAGTTTATTTGCCAACAACACAACAAGGACAGGAGATTCCGCATGGGCAGTATCATCTCGCTTTCGGAACGGGAACAGCTCCCGTTTCGCCACGGTCTGAAGCGGCTTCATCGCGCTCTGCAGGACCCGCTGAAGTTTGAAGCGTTCGTCAACGGCGGCGTGACGAAAATTATCGTCATCGCCGACGAGGTGCGGAACCCCAAGTTCCAGTGCCACTTCCCGCCCGTGTACACGGGCGTCGGCGGCAGAAAGCTCAAAAAACCGCGTCCCAACCTGCTCGCGCAGTGGGTCGCGGCAGAGTTCAGGGAGCACGGTGTCTTTCTCGGGAAGCAGTGCGGGTTCGCGAGCATCGCGACCTCGCCCGGCGAGCGCGAAGACGAAGTACGCGCCGCGTTCGCGCTCCTCCGCGACACGCTCGCGAACAAGCGGAAACGCTTTGCCCTCGCCGAAATCGGCGCATGCGCCATTTATCTCTGGTGTCCGGATGAGCATGAGATATATCCGGACGGGCATGTCGCGCTTCTCATTTCCAACTTCATTCCGGGCTGCATTCCGAACGCCGACTACTCCATCGTCCCCGATGACGCACGTCCGGAGGAGGCGGTCGACGGCATCTGGTTCCACAGCTAGTCCATCGGACATTTCGTAAATCCCTCGCCCCGCATTTCTCAATTCTTGAGAAATGCGGGGCCTTTTTGTTATACTGTTCCTATGATGAAATGGTACGTAGCGTGTGCGGCGCTCGTTATCGCTGTTGGCGGCTATTTTTTGTTCGCGCAGAAAATCAATAACGGCATCGCGATTACCAATTTTGAAGAGTGCGCGCAAGTGGGGAATCCGATTATGGAAAGCTACCCGCGTCAGTGCAGAACGGCTGACGGGAAAACATTTGCGGAAGAGATAGGGAACATACTTGAAAAAGCGGATTTGATACGCCTTGACTCTCCGCAACCAAACGAGGCGATTGGGAGTCCTCTAATCGTGCGCGGTTCTGCGCGGGGCAACTGGTTTTTTGAGGCGTCATTCCCGCTCATACTTACCGACTGGGACGGAAAAATCATTGCCGAAAGTTTTGCGCAGGCAAAAAGTGACCCAGCCACTGGCGAGGTGAATTGGATGACGTCAGAGTTTGTTCCTTTCGAGGGGACGCTTATTTTTGAAACCCCATCGTATGGTGAGCGCGGCGCGCTCATATTAAAAAAAGATAACCCCTCGGGTCTTCCCGAGAATGATGACGCGCTTGAAGTACCCATTATGTTCAAAAATACTACATCACAATCGCAAGAATCAAATGGCGGAGCGGCTCTTTCACAAGCGGTTTTGGAAACAAATTTCGGAAACATAACGCTTGCATTTTTCCCTGAACGCACGCCAAAGACGGTAGAAAATTTTTTGACGCTTGCGAAGAGCGGATTTTATGACGGCACAAAATTCCACCGCGTCATTAAGGGCTTCATGGTTCAGGGAGGCGACCCGCTTTCCAAAGACGACACAATGAAAGCGCGGTGGGGGACAGGCGGGCCGGGCTACCAATTCGCGGACGAAATTGATACGGCAAACAAAAACGACATGGGGACTATCGCCATGGCGAATTCCGGTCCCAATACGAACGGTAGCCAATTTTTTATCAACGTCGCGGACAATAATTTTCTGGACGCGAAACATACTGTCTTCGGAAAAGTGGTCTCCGGAATGGATGTTGTCCGTCAGATTGAGAATCTTCCGACCGATAGCACCGACAAGCCGATTTCAAGCGCGGTGATTACGCGCATTACAATAAAATAACCGCAAGGCCCGTCCTTGCCCCCATTTATCCACACTCCACGCACCGCAAGGACGGGCCTTGCGGTTGGTGTTATGGCGAAAAAAATAAAACAAAAAAACGGAGATATCGTCTACAAATGCGAGGAGTGCGGGCTTAAATATCCGAAAGAGAAGGATGCCCTAGGGTGCGAGTCATGGTGCAAGGAGTACAAAGTCTGCAACCTGGAAATCACCGACCGCGCGATTAGAGAAGATTGACTAACGGCACGGTTGACAGCCGGCCTCTTTGTGTCTTTAATTAACAGAGACATTTTATTCGGCGCGTTCAAAGCGTTCAAAGTGAATCAGGAGATGACAAATGACGGAGACAGCGAGACAGAAAGGCGCCGGCCGTGAAAAATTTTTGGCGCAGATCGTTTTGTCCGCCGAGGATCTTGAACACGTCCATGCGGCCTATGTGTTCGCGAAGTATGGTCATCACGACCAAACGCGCGATGGCGGCGGGCGTTATTTTGACCACCCGAAAGAGGTCGCGAGCATTATCATCCGTGAACTCGGTATCAAAAACAACTGGCGGCTGGTCGTCACGGCGCTCCTTCACGACATTTTGGAGGACACGTATCTTTTGAGCGAACACACCATCCAGCGTCTTTTCGGTAAGAAAGTGGCGCTCTGGGTCGCGCTTCTTTCAAAAGTGCCGAAAGAGGGGTATCATGAGCGGCTTGCCGCGTGCGGCATTTGGGAAGTGCTTCTCGTGAAGCTCTGCGACCGCCTGCACAATCTCCGCACATTCGGAGTCTGGAATGAAAAACGAAAGAACAAATACTTGAAAGAAACCGCCGAATGGTATGCGCCACTTGCGGACACGCTTGTCACGCTTGTCCCGCGAAAATATAGTTCCTGCGCGAAATATCTCAAGGGACAGATTGAAACACTATTGCATACGCATGCGTAGAAATTACCCCCGGCCATTGAGTGGTCACGGGGGTTCTTTTTTACCCTCTTTTGGTATATCCTAATAGTATATGGCGAAGGTGTCTCTTTATATCGGCGGATTCATCGCGTTCGCGCTTTTCGCGGGGGTCACCGGTTTTGTGCTCCTTAACGATAGCGTGGCGGGGAAAACAGGCGAAACGGCGCAGGCGGAAAAAACCGAACAGCCATCCGACACAGGGCCCCTCTATGAAGTTGCAGCACTCTGGCAGAGCTTGGAAAACGAAGTGGCGACAAGTAGCGAAGCCGCCGCAAGCTCAACCGATAGTGACACTGGCGCAGAAGAAAAAACAGCGGAAATAGCGCCACCTCCGCCCAAAAAATCGGCGCCGCCTCCGCCGAAACCAGCCCCCGTGTGCTCCACGGCGTACGCGCCTGTCTGCGGCGCGAACGGAATGACCTACAAAAATGAATGTCTGGCGAAAACATCTGGCGTCGTTATTGACCATACGGGAACATGCGCCGAGCCCGAATCAGCGCCGCATCCTCCACCAACTCCTGCCGCGCCGTCCCCCATCACAGAAGAACCGGAAACGCCGCTTTCGGGAGCGTATCCCGATTTTATCGTGCGCGCTCTCTCGCACTTCGGCGGCGTTCTTTTTGAAGGCAACCAATTAAGCTTCTCCGCCGTGGTAAAAAATCAAGGTACGGAGCGAGCGTTTGAGCGGTTTAGGGTAGGGCTTTATTTGGACATCGGCAACAACGAAGTATTTG